>CANLHE010000027.1 GCA_947490605.1 Actinomycetota bacterium | reverse complement strand
CGCTCTTTAAACTCAAAAAATGAGCCATCTTCAATACTTACCCGCATCTGATCAACTAAGCCAACAATAAAGTGCTGGTTGTGAATTGTGGCCAAGGTTGCTGCCACCATCTCTTTTGCTCTAAATAGATGACATAGGTAAGCCCTGGTGTAGTGCGTGCAGGTGTAACAGGAGCAGTCTTTTTCAATTGGAAAAAACTCATTCTTATGCGGGGCATTTGAAATATTTAGCCGGCCATCCTTGGTAAAGACTGAGCTAGTTCTAGCTTGCCTAGATGGGGCAACACAATCAAAGGTATCTGCGCCATTTTCTACGCCCACAAATAAATCATCTGGCTCACCAATTCCTAAGAAGTGACGAGGCTTATCTACCGGCAGCTCCTCATTTACCCACTTTAAAATATCACCAAGTGTTTGTTTATCTAACGCCCCACCAATTCCAAAGCCATCAAAGGAAACTCCATCCATACTCATCTGGGATAAATCCTTTGCCGCCTTTCTTCTTAAATCTTCATACTGTGCACCTTGTAATACCCCAAAGAGTGCTTGGTATGGCTTGTCTTTTCGTTCTTGAGTTAATCGATCATGCTCTACTAAACAACGCTGTGCCCATAACCTTGTTCGCTCTAATGCTTTTTCTTGATAACTTCTGGTGTTATGCAAGGTTGTGCACTCATCAAAGGCAAAGATAATGTCGGCGCCAATTTGATGCTGCACCTGCATTGAGATCTCAGGAGTGAAGCGGTGCATGGAACCATCAAGGTGAGATTTAAAGGTAACACCATCATCATCAACATGTGCAAGTCGTTCTTTATCATTGGCAATTACATCATCTGCTTGAAAGGTGTTTTCATCCATCGCAATTACTTTTTTAAAGCCAACTCCAAGGGATAAAACTTGAAAGCCACCAGAGTCGGTAAAGGTTGGCCCTTGCCAATTCATAAATTTAGCCAAGCCACCTGCTTGATCAACTAAATTAGATCCTGGTTGTAAATAAAGATGGTAAGCATTTGCTAATACCGCTTGGGCGCCTAACTCTTTTAATGATTCTGGTAATACAGATTTAAGTGTTGCTTTAGTTCCTACTGGAATAAATGCCGGGGTTTTAATCTCACCGTGTGATGTAGTAATAACACCGGTTCGACCCAGCCGGCCATCAAGTTTCTTGCCCACCTTGAAGCTAAAGCCATTACCCATACGCCCAGTCAACCATTTGCGGGGGAAAGGGGGAAAAGGGGGTGAAATAACGGTTTTGGTACCAGGGCTAAGCGTGGATGGGTAAACCTCGGGTAGTCATTTACCCCCACTTTGGCTACCGTTCATCTCCGCCTAGTTATGTATTGAAAGGTCCCCAATAGATATGAGTACCCAGGTTATTGCAGAGGATGCAATCCGGGTTGAGGGGCGCTCGCCGTCTCAGATGGCATGGGAGCGGTTAAAAAAAGATCGAACCGCAAAGATCTCAGCAACTGTTGTCTTTATATTTATTTTTATCTCTGTCTTTGCACCACTCTTTGCCTGGCTAACAAAAGATACGCCAAATGCTTTTCACCCCGAAACTTTAGATTCAGCTATGGGTGCTCTGCCGATTGGAAGATTTGGTGGAGTAAGTGGTGATCATTGGTTTGGCGTTGAACCTCAAACTGGCCGCGATCTTTTCTTGCGATTTGTATATGGAGCTAGAACTTCACTTTCAATAGCACTCGCTGCAACCTTTGTTGCCACCGTAATTGGTGTTGTAATTGGTTTAGTTTCTGGATTTTTTGGTGGAAAGATTGATCAATTTCTTTCTAGACTAATGGAGATTGTTTTAGCATTCCCATCAATTTTATTTGCACTTGCAATCACGCCAGTGCTTGAAGATATTTTAATTGGTCGAGGTTTAGAGGCTGGAAATGGCACTCGAATACCAGTAATCATTATGGTGCTGGCAACCTTTGGCTGGCCATATATCGCCAGAATTGTGCGCGGACAAGTTATTTCACTTCGTGAACGTGAGTTTGTTGATGCCGCTCGAGCCCTTGGTGCTTCAAAGTTGCACTTGATTTTTATCCAAATTCTGCCAAATCTATGGGCACCGATTTTGGTAACAATAGCTTTAAATATTCCAACCATGATTACCGCCGAGGCTGCCTTAACATTTTTAGGTGCAGGTGTAATGGCGCCGCTGTCTGACTGGGGCGCAATGCTGCTCTCATCTGTTGCTTTTTATGAGGTAGATCCGATGTATACAGCGATTCCAGGTTTTGCTTTGTTCTTTTTAGTTTTGGCCTTTAATTTATTAGGAGATAGCGTGCGCGATGCACTAGACCCAAAGAGTTCCCGGTAGTTCGATCGATTACCGGGCACGAGTCAGAAATGACTCAACCCCTAGGAGAAAAAGAAAGCAGGAAAGTTAGATGATGAAACTAGGTCGTAAGACTGGTTCAGTTATTGCTGCGTTTGCACTATGTGCAGGTGTTGTAGTTGCTGTTCCTTCAGCTTCGGCTGCAACCTCATATGCTGGACCAGCTCCAGCAATTAAAGGTGCAACCAAGGGTGGAACTCTAAACATCTTCAACCAAGCAGATTTCGAGCACTTAGATCCAGCTCGTAACTATGTTGGTGGAGCACTAGATTTCTACCGTTTCTTTACCCGTGCGTTACTTAACTACCGCACATTTGAAGGTAAGACTGAGCTTCTTCCAGATTTAGCAGCCGATATGGGTACTGCATCTGAGAATGCAACAGTTTGGACTTTCAAACTTCGCCCAAATGTGAAGTGGGAAGATGGCAGCACAATCACTTGCGCTGATATTAAGTACGGAACAATGCGTTCATACGCAGATGATGTACTTAAGGGTGGAACCACATACGCTAAGGATTTCTTACAGAATCCTGGCAACTACAAGGGTCCATACATTCAGCCATCAGCTGATCTACCATCAATCACTTGTTCACCAAAAGGTGATTCAATTACTTACAAACTGTCACAACCAGTTCCATACTTCCAATCAATTGTTGCTTATGGTTCATTCGCACCAATTAAGAAGTCAAAAGACACTGGCGTAAACTACGACAACAAGCCATTCTCATCTGGACCTTACAAGATCCAGACATACAATCGCGGTAAGGATCTAACACTGATCCGTAACGCTCAATGGGACCCAAAAACAGATCCAACTCGTTGGAACTACCCAGACAAGATTGTGTTGAAGTTTGGTGCTGATCAGGCAGTTATTGAAAATGGTCTGATTAGTGATTCCGGTCTATACAAGACTGCAATGTCATTAGATACAGAGCTTGTAGCTGGTCTGAGCAAGGTTGTAGGCGTAGCTAAATACAAGAGCCGCTTCCTGCAATACCAGTCTCCATACTCACGTCACTACCTAATCAATATGGACACAGTTACGGATGTAAATGTTCGTAAAGCAATTCAGTGTGCAATTGATTACAACACAGTGATTTTGGCTGCTGGTGGATCAAACGTTGGATCACCATCTAACTCAATGATTCCATCATCACTAAGCAACGCATACCGCAAGTTTGATATTTGTGGCCGCGATACTGCAAAGAAGCCAGAAGCACAGGTAGCTGCCGCTAAGGATTTCCTATCAAAGGCAACAGTTAAGAAGACTGATTTAACTGTGGCATTCCGCGATAAGGGAACTGAAAAGGCACGTGCATCAGCAGTTGGTGCAGCACTAGAGGCCGCAGGCTTTAAGGTAACTCTTAAAGAGTATCCAGTAGCTTCTTACTACACAGCTATTGCTGTACGTGGTGCTGGCGAGCCAGATGTAATCCAAGGTTCATGGGGTTATGACTGGGCAGCAGCAACTGGAATTGTTTTAGCTCTTCTAGATGGTCGCACAATGACTAAGACAGATGCTAAGAGCAACTACTCACGTCAAAATGATTCTGCAATTCAAAAACTATTTGAAGCAACAGATTCAATGACTGATGTGAAGAAGTCCGATAAAGCCCTTGGCGATATCGAGCAGAAAACGATTCAAGATCTAGCTACCGTTGTACCTGTATACATGCAGATTGCTAACGCAATCTACGGTTCAAAGGTCGGCGGCATCCAAGCAGACGGTGGATATGGCACAACCAGTCCAGCATCTGCTTACATCAAGAAGTAATAAATAAGTAAGAGGCTTAGGTGGCAGGAAACTGCCACCTAAGTTTTTCAATTCGACAGGAGGCGCCAAATGCTTAGTTATATCGCCCGTCGAATTACCAGTGGAGTTTTAGTTTTATTCATTGTTTCAGCTGTAGTTTTTAGTATTTTTTATGTCTTGCCCGCAGATCCAGCACGTCTTGCTTGCGGCAAGGCTTGTACACCAGAATTAATGGAACGCATTCGTAAAGCGATGGAGATTGATCAACCGCTGGCAACTCAATACGGCCGATTTGTTAAAGGTGTCTTTGTTGGCAGAACCTATAACGCAGGAACTGAAGTGCAATTAGAGTGCGGAGCACCTTGCCTTGGTTACTCATACCAAACTGATCTTCCAGTTACATCATTAATTAAAGATCGACTCCCGGCCACACTCTCGATTGCAGTTGGTGCATCTGTGCTCTGGTTGTTAGTTGGCTTATCTGGCGGAGTTCTCTCGGCATTAAAACGTGGCACCCTAATTGATCGTGGCTCACAAGCATTTGCATTGGCTGGTGCTTCGCTTCAAATATATTTCGTAGGCCTAATTTTGCAATTTATCTTTGTCAATAAACTCGAATGGCTTCCCATGCCGGGATATATCTCACCATTTGAAATGCCACTCGAATGGGCCAAGATGATGGTTCTGCCTTGGGTCACATTGGCATTTTTACTCTCTGCTATTTATTCACGACTAACTCGATCTGGCATGATCGAAGTAATGAGTGAGGATTACATCCGTACCGCACGCGCAAAAGGATTATCTGCTCGCCGAATTAACTTTAAACATGTGCTGCGTTCTGCAATTACGCCAATTGTTACCGTCTTTGGCTTAGATCTAGGAGCGCTGTTAGGTGGCGCAGTAATCACCGAGTATGTATTTAATATTCCAGGACTTGGAAAGCTGGCAACTGAGGCGGTTGCAAATGTGGATATGCCAGTTATTACCGGCACAGTTTTATTGGCGGCGATATTTATCATTACGGCAAATATGA
Organism: Actinomycetota bacterium; assembly: GCA_947490605.1. The sequence continues at coordinate 2,963 of CANLHE010000027.1, read as the reverse complement.
TCGTAGATATTATTTACTCATTCCTTGACCCCAAGGTCAGGCTTAAATGAGTAAGTTTTTAGATGTTAAAAATCTTTCCGTAAAATTCAACACTGAAGATGGTGTTGTGCATGCAGTAGACAACCTATCTTTTTCAGTTGAGCGGGGTAAAACGTTAGGAATAGTTGGTGAGTCTGGCTCAGGAAAATCTGTAACCAGCCTTGCCATTATGGGACTGCACAAAGGAAGCAAGGCGGATGTAACTGGTGAGATTTGGCTAGACGGACAAGAAATCAATCAATTAGCTGAAAAAGATATTCGAAAGCTTCGCGGCAAGAAGATGGCGATGATTTTCCAAGATGCACTAGCAGCCTTACATCCTTATTACACAGTGGGGGATCAAATCGCTGAGGCTTATCAAGTTCATCATAAGGTTTCAAAGGCAGAGGCTAAAAAGCACGCCATCGAAATGTTAGATCGAGTTGGTATACCCGAGCCACAAAAGCGAGCAGATGATTATCCGCACCAATTCTCTGGTGGCATGAGACAACGTGCGATGATTGCAATGTCACTATCTTGTGATCCAACATTATTAATCGCCGATGAACCAACCACCGCACTTGATGTAACGGTGCAGGCGCAAATCCTGGAACTTCTACAGGATTTACAAAAAGAGTTTGGTACCTCAATTATTTTAATTACCCATGATCTTGGTGTGGTTGCTGAAACCGCCGATGATGTTTTATTGATGTATGCCGGTAAAGCAGTGGAATACGGAAATGTCAGAGATGTACTTAAAAACCCACAGCATCCATATGCCTGGGGACTGTTAACTTCAATTCCACGTTTAACTGGAGATCCAGAGAAGAAGTTATCGGCAATTCCAGGAATGCCACCTTCATTAATCTCAGTTCCATCTGGATGTGCATTTCACCCAAGATGTAGTTATGTGAGCACGGTAGGTGCTGCTTGTTCAGCCACGATTCCAGATTTACTACCGGTCGCAAATGCAGCCCACCATTTAGTGCGCTGTCATTTAGATGTTAAAAACCGCGAAGATATATTTAAAAATCAGGTGGTGCCTAAATTATGAGTACCATTTTAAAAGTTACCGGTTTAACCAAACACTTTGCAGGAAATAAGCAAGGTTTATTCAGCAAAGCTGATGTAATTCAAGCTGTCGATGGCGTCTCATTTGAGTTGGCCCAAGGTGAAGCACTTGGCTTAGTAGGCGAATCTGGTTGCGGAAAATCAACTACCGGCAGGTTAATTACTCGTCTGCTTGAACCTACTAGTGGAAAGATTGAGTTTGAGGGTCAAGATATAACTCACCTTTCAAATAATGATTTGCGGCCAATTCGTACCCAATTACAAATGATTTTCCAAGATCCATACTCATCATTAAATCCGCGCCATACCGTCGGTACAATCGTCGGCACGCCATTTAAAATCAGCAAGGTAACTCCAGAAGGTGGCGTTAAAAAGCGAGTACAAGAGCTACTAGAAATTGTTGGCTTAAATCCAGAGCACTACAACCGCTACCCACATGAGTTCTCAGGTGGTCAGCGCCAACGTATTGGTATTGCTCGTGCCTTGGCCCTTAGGCCAAAGGTGATCGTGGCTGATGAGCCGGTTTCAGCCCTAGATGTTTCAATCCAAGCCCAAATTATTAACCTGATGAAAGATCTGCAGAAAGATTTTGGCCTGACATTTATCTTCATTGCCCATGATCTTGCAGTTGTTAGACACTTTGCCCAACGTGTTGCTGTGATGTATTTAGGAAATATTGTTGAGATTGCAGACCGTGATTCACTTTATTCAAACCCAAAGCACCCTTACACAAAAGCTTTGTTATCAGCTGTTCCTGAGGCTGATCCAGATGCAGTAGGAGCAAGAGAGCGAATCCGCTTAACAGGGGATGTACCAAATCCAATTAATCCACCATCTGGTTGCCGGTTTAGAACTAGATGCTGGAAAGCTCAAGAGATATGTGCAACTACGCCACCGGCACTCCTTCAAGTGGGCAAATCATCTGTTGCCTGCCACTTTCCAGAGTAATTACCAGATTCGAACGCGCTGCCCCTCTGGCATAAAGTGTTTATCACTTTGCTTAACTGCAAAGGCATCATAAAACTCAGTTAAATTTGCAACTATTTGATTGCACCTAAACTCATCGGGGGAGTGAGGATCTGTGGCAATCCGCCGCTTAACCTCTTCCGGCCGATACTTACCCCGCCAGGATTGAGCCCAGCCCATAAAGAATCTTTGGGCACCGCTGTAACCATCAATTTCAGGTGGCTGCTTTCCATTAAGTGAAATCTCATAAGCTTTATAGGCAATAGTTAATCCGCCTAGGTCGCCAATATTTTCACCAATTGTTAGCGCGCCATTGACCTTAACCTCAGGGGCAGCAGATGGGGAGAGTTGGTCATACTGCTCAATTAGTTTCTTAGTTCGCTTCTCAAACTCTGCTCGATCTTTATCACTCCACCAATTAACAAGGTTGCCATCACCATCATATTTAGAGCCCTGATCATCAAAGCCATGGCCAATCTCATGTCCGATTACCGCACCAATGCCGCCATAGTTGGCCGCATCATCATCTGCTAACACATCAAAAAATGGTGGTTGCAAAATAGCGGCTGGAAAGACAATCTCATTCATGCCGGGGTTGTAGTAAGCATTAACAGTTTGCGGAGTCATATACCACTCAGATTTATCAACTGGTTTGCCAATCTTGGCGTATTCATAATCTTGGGAGTACTGAGAGATCTGGGCAAGGTTGCCAATTAGATCACCTGGAGTGATTGTTAGTTTTGAGTAATCCCGCCACTTATCTGGATAGCCAATCTTTGGCGTGAATTTATCTAATTTAATAAATGCTTTTTCTTTAGTCTCATCACTCATCCAGGTAAGAGCTTTGATATCAACCCGGTATGCCTCAATCAGATTGGCAACTAAACCAACCATCCGCTCCTTGGCTT
>CANLHE010000026.1 GCA_947490605.1 Actinomycetota bacterium | reverse complement strand
GCTCAAATAATTAAGTCATTAGCAAAAATTAATGATCTGCAGGAGCCAACTGCGAAGATGAGTAAATCTGCAGCATCAATGTCGGGTGTAATTGAACTATTAGATGCACCAGAAATAACTTTAAAGAAGTTTAAATCCTCAGTAACTGATGATGGCAAAGAGGTCAAGTTTGATGAAAAGAGCAAACCTGGAATCTCAAACCTGCTAACCATCCATTCAGCACTTTCTGGTAAGTCGATTGAAGCGATTGAAAGTGAGTTTGCTGGAAAAGGGTATGGCGATTTTAAGTCCGCAGTTGCTGAGGTGGTGATCGCAGAGCTTGAACCAATCAGGGATCGAACAAAGCAATTAATGGATGATCCAGCTGAGTTGGTGAGTTTGCTGAGTACTGGGGCAAAGAAGGCTAATGAGGTCGCTTCTAACACCTTAAAAGAGGTTTATGCAGCGATTGGTTTGATTTAAACCCTCAGCAGCAAGTTTTTTTCATAAAACTCTAAACTCTTAATCAAGAGTTGAATTGATTCTAAATAAATCGTAATAAAGAAACATCAGCGTTTTTATGGAATAAATGTTGCTCGCATATAGGGTCAGACCACAAATAACCCCATATTTCATGGGTCTTAGTCCTTGGGAGGGATTTTGAAAAAATCATACAAAGTAGTTGTAGCTATCGCAGCTGCATCATTATTAACAACTGTTGCAGTTGCTCCGGCAAACGCGGCAGGAAAAAAGCAGAAAGTTTGCGTTGCGCTAGATACTGGCGGAATCAACGACAAATCATTTAACGAACTTTCATATGCTGGTGCAAAATCAGCTAAAGCCAAGGGTTACGCATCATCTGTTGAGTATTTACCAGCAGGTAAGTCATACGATGAGAACGTAAAGAAGTTCGTAGATAAGAAGTGCACAGTTATTGTTGGAGTTGGTTACGCTCTTGGTGATGCAGTTACTCTTTCAGCTAAGGCAAACCCTGGAATCAAATATATTATGGTTGATTTTCCTTCAGGCGGAGCAAATGTTAAGGGCCTAACCTACAACACAGATGAAAACTCATTCCTTGCCGGATATATGGCAGCTGGGTATTCAAAGACTGGCGTAGTAGCTACTTACGGTGGTGCACCATATCCAACCGTAACAATCTTTATGGATGGATTTGCAAGAGGCGTTAAGTATTACAACGATGTTAAAGGTAAGACTGTAAAGGTTCTTGGTTGGGATATAGCCAAGAAAGACGGAACTTTCGTTGGTAACTTCTCAGACCAAGTTAAGGCAAAAGAACTTTCAGTTGCCTTTGAGGCACAAAAAGCAGATGTGATTTTCCCAGTTGGCGGATCACTTGTTGTAGGAACTGTCGAGAACTCACTTGTAAGTAAGAAGTCAGTGGCTCTATGGGTAGATGCAGATGGTCACTTGGCTGCACCTAAATATGACTCAGTTGTAATGCTTTCAGTTCTTAAAGGACTACAAGGCAGCGTTGAGTTAGCTATCAAGTCTGTTTACGATGGCACATTCAACAACTCTGTTTATGTAGGAACTCTAAAGAATAAGGGTGTAGGAATTTCTCCTCTATACGGAAAATTCAAATCAACTCTTATCTCAAAGGACCTACAATCTGAAGTTGCTGATCTACAAAGTGACATCGCAAATGGAATAATTTCAATAAAGTAGCAATTAGTTAGAGTAGATAGTTAAAACTCTGGATGAGTTAGTTATTAACCCATCCAGAGTTTTAATTTAATTCAAGGAAAGAAAGTTGCAAAATGTCCCTAGAGATTAAAGGAATCACCAAGAAATTTGGTGCTTTAGTTGCTAATGACTCAATTAATTTAAAAGTAAATAACAGTGAAATTCTTGCGATACTTGGCGAGAATGGTGCCGGCAAGTCCACTTTAATGAATATTGTTTATGGATTGTTGCCCGCAGATTCTGGCGAGATATTAATTGATGGAAAAAAAGTTGAGATTAACTCACCCGCAGATGCCCTTGCGGTCGGAATCGGTATGGTTCACCAACACTTTATGTTGGTCCCCGTTTTTACAGTGGCTGAAAATATCGTATTAGGCCATGAACAAAGCCAGCGTGGAGTGTTAACTCTTACTGATGCAAAAACTAAAATAAAGAAGATATCTGATGAGTTCAAGTTTGAAATTGATCCTGATGCATTAATTGAAAATTTGCCAGTTGGTGTGCAGCAAAGGGTAGAAATAATCAGAGCTCTTATGTATGACGCTAAAGTTTTAATCCTAGATGAACCAACTGCGGTTTTAACTCCACAAGAGACTGATGAATTGCTAAATATGATGAGGGTGTTAAAATCTAAAGGAACTTCTATAATTTTTATTACCCATAAACTTCGTGAAGTAAAGGCAGTTGCAGATCAGATTACCGTTATTAGAAGAGGAAAAGTAGTTGGCAGTGTGAATCCATCTACTTCCCAAGAAGAGTTAGCAAGTTTAATGGTAGGACGAGCTGTTGATTTAGAAGTTGATAAAGAAAATAGTTCCCTTGGTGCGACTATTTTAAAAATAGCTGATTTAAATATCTATGATGGGTCTGGAAGAGCGATCGTTTCAAATCTTTCTTTTGATATTAAATCAGGTGAGATCCTTGCTATTGCTGGAGTTCAAGGCAATGGTCAAAGTGAGATCGCTAGATCAATTATGAACTTAGAAGCTCATGTAACAGGTTCGATAATGGTTGATGGTACTGAAATTCTTGGTAACACCGTTCACGAAAGCATCAAATCTGGAATTGCATTTATTCCTGAGTCTCGTGAATTAGATGGTCTTATTGGAAGTTTTTCTATAGCTGAAAATTTAATTCTCAACAGTCATGACATTGAGCCATTTGCTAAATTGGGCCAACTTTCCAAGGGCGCTATTGTTGATAACGCAACAGAAAGAGTAAAAGAGTTTGATATAAGAACTCAGAGTATTGAGGACAGTGCCAGTTCTCTATCAGGTGGAAATAAACAGAAGGTGGTACTCGCTCGAGAGTTGTCAAGAGATGTGAGAATTGTTGTTGCATCCCAACCAACTCGAGGATTAGATGTTGGTTCAATTGAATTTGTGCATGAAAGACTTCTTGCAGAGCGCGCATCTGGACGGGCAATTTTACTTATAAGTACTGAACTAGATGAAGTGATCGCGCTTGCAGACCGAATTGCAGTGATCTATCGTGGCGAAATCTTAGGAATTGTTGAGCCATCAGTCACTCGTGAGAAATTAGGACTAATGATGGCTGGAGTTAAATAATGCTTAAAAGACTTGAATCATTTCGAAAGGCGGCACTGCTACCGTTCCTAGCCTTTATTTTTGCTTTTTTCATTGGTGGAATTATTATTGCACTTTCAGATTCTGAAGTAATAGCAAACATTAAATCACCGGGTAAGTTTCTTACATCATTTGGTGCAAAAATTGGTAATTCATATTTGGCTATTTTCCAAGGTTCAATTTATGATGTAAATCTAGCAAGAGGGGAATCATTCTTTAGAGGATTTTATCCACTCTCCGATACTGTAGTAAATGCAACACCTTTAATTCTTGCTGGGCTAGCCGTAGCACTTGCATTTAAATCCGGCTTGTTTAATATCGGCGCACAAGGCCAATTCATTTTTGGCGCTATCGCAGCATCCTATGTTGGATTTAAATTTGAGTTCTCACCTGTACTACATGTTTCTCTGGCTCTTATCGCCGCAATGATTGCTGCTGGAGTATATGGTGGAATTGTTGGTCTTCTTAAAGCTAAAACTGGCGCGCATGAAGTTATTGTCACCATTATGCTGAATTATATTGCCTCTTTTTTTCTTTTATGGATTCTAAAAACTAAAACTTTCTTAAGGCCGGATAGCATTAATCCAATTGCTCCTGAAGTTAGACCCAGCGCCCAACTTCCATTATTTCTTGGCGAAGATTTAAGAATTCATTTGGGTATTTTTATAGCACTTATTACTGCAGCTGTTATTTGGTGGTTGTTAAATAAAAGTACGTTAGGATTTAAGTTTAGAGCGGTTGGAGCTAATTCAAATGCCGCAAAAACGGCGGGAATTTCTACTGGTTTTGTAACATTTGCAACTATGTTTATATGCGGTGCACTTGCAGGTCTTGGGGGCGCAGTTCAATTATTGGGTGCAAATCATGCCTTAAGTGCAGATATTGGCGGCAGTTACGGATTCGATGCAATTACGGTTGCCTTATTAGGAAGGGCAACGGTACTCGGTACTGTCTTAGCTGCATTTCTATTTGGAGCATTACAAACCAGTGGATTAAACCTGCTCTCAGTCACTGGGACTCCATTTGAAATTGTGCAAGTCATTCAAGCTCTAATAGTTCTATTCATTGCCACACCGGCACTAGTGAAATTTATTTTCCGAATCAAAAAAGACGTTTCAGATAAGTCGATTGCTGCTAAGGGTTGGAACGGCTGATGAACATCCTAAGCGCAAATCAAGTACGCCAAAAACGTGGAATTATTGCAATGTTGATATTGTTTTGTGTATTTACAATTGTCTTTTATCTAAAATCAAACCGAGTAGAAGATATTACTTTTGGCTTCATTGTCGATAAGGAATGGCATTTATTTAATGAATGGCAGGTTAGCTCTAAATCTGGTGCTGCGATATTTTTGCTAATTTCCCTAATAGGAATTGGAATTTCTTATCTTCAATTTACAAGGAGTAAGAATATATTGCTTGGAAGTTTTATCTTTGGTTTTGGAAGTATCTTAGCTTTCCTCTGCTGGACAGCAAGCGGAAAATTTGTCCCATTTACTGGGATATTACAAGGCGCTGTTATGTTTTCAGTTCCATTAATTTTTGGTTCAATGTCAGGATTACTTTGTGAAAAATCTGGAGTAATTAATATTGCTATTGAAGGCCAATTACTGTTTGCTGCATGTGTATCAGCAATGGTCGCTAGTGTAAGCCACAGTGTAATTATTGGCCTGTTATTTGCGCCAATTGCAGGAGCATTAGTTTCGCTCTTACTTGCATTTTTTGCAATTAAGTATCAGGTTGATCAAGTTATTTTAGGATTTGTATTGAATGTTCTTGTGATAGGAATAACCGGATACATTTATTCCAAGTTGCTAGTTCCTTATGGAGATACTTGGAATGTAGGACCAACATTTAAGCGGATTTCTATTCCAATATTTTCACAGTTACCAATTATTGGCCCTGTATTTTTTAATCAGACAATCGTGGTTTATTTAATGTATTTAATTGTCGCAATTATTCAATTCTCACTCTTTAAGACACGTTGGGGACTAAGGACTAGAGCTATTGGCGAACTTCCTATTGCTGCAGACAGTGTCGGTATTGATGTTAATCGCCTTCGATATAAGAATGTTCTACTTGCTGGTCTGGTAGCTGGAATTGGTGGATCATATTTCACGCTAGGGGCAGTTGGAAGTTTCACTAAAGAGATGACTGCTGGAGCAGGTTTTATTGCTTTAGCCTGTTTAATTTTCGGTAAATGGACACCGAGAGGCGCGGTGACCGCGGCTTTATTCTTTGGTTTTACTACTAGTTTGCAGGGAAATCTTTCAATTATTGGAGTATCAATCCCATCTGAATTTATGTTAATGATTCCTTATGTAGCGACAATTATTGCAGTATCAGGCGTAGTCGGGCGAGTAAGGGCTCCGGCAGCAGATGGAATCCCATACTCACGCGGTAATAAATAGTTAGTTTTCGTAGGAGAATTACCCCATGGAAATCAATTGGGATCAGCTTCACCAGGCGGCAAAAGATGTAATGAAAAATGCTTATGCGCCATACTCAAAATTTAAAGTTGGAGTTGCTGGTTTAGTATCTGATGGCAGAGTTGTAGTTGGTTGCAACAGTGAGAATGCAAGCTATGGCGTTGGCTTATGTGCTGAGTGCGGATTAGTTTCATCTTTAACTGCAACCGGCGGCGGAAGATTAATTGCAGTTGTTTGTGTTGATGGCAATGGAGAGTACTTATCTCCATGTGGAAGATGTCGCCAATTGTTGTTTGAACATGGTGGTAACGAGATGTTATTCATGACACCAGAGGGTCCAAAACCATTTTCGACCTTGCTTCCTTGGGCCTTTGGTCCAGAGGATCTTAAATAAATGAGTGAAAGATATGCGGCAGTAGAAATAATTTCAGCAAAGCGTGACAAACAAGAATTAAGTAATGAGCAAATCGACTGGACAATTGATGCATATACCCGTGGTGTAATCGCGGATGAACAAATGTCAGCGTTGTTAATGGCAATTCTTTTAAATGGCATGAATAACCGAGAGATCTCACGCTGGACTGATGCGATGATTGCAAGTGGTGAGCGAATGAATTGGTCAATGTTGGATCGCCCAACAGTAGATAAGCATTCAACTGGTGGTGTTGGCGACAAAATAACTTTACCTCTTGCTCCTTTAGTTGCTGCATGTGGTGCCGCCGTTCCACAACTTTCCGGTCGCGGCTTGGGTCACACCGGCGGAACACTTGATAAGTTGGAATCGATAAAAGGCTGGCGAGCATCCTTATCTAATAATGAAATGTTAAAAGTATTGCAAGATTGTGGCGCAGTAATTTGTGCAGCTGGTGCAGGCCTTGCACCTGCTGATAAAAAACTATATGCACTTCGAGATGTGACTGGAACTGTGCAAGCAATTCCGCTAATTGCATCATCAATCATGAGTAAAAAGATCGCTGAAGGAACAAGTGCATTAGTACTTGATGTAAAAACTGGCTCTGGTGCATTTATGAGCGATCCAAAGGATGCGGCACTGCTTGCTCGAACCATGGTTGATTTAGGAAAGCGTGCTGGAGTTACAACTCGGGCGTTAGTAACAGCAATGGATGTACCCTTGGGATTAACTGCTGGAAATGCACTAGAAATAAGAGAAACCCTGGAAGTTCTATCTGGTGGTGGCCCTAGCGATGTTGTTGAACTAACGCTTTTGCTTGCAAATGAAATGTTAGATGCAGTAGGCATCAAACCAAAGGTTGACCCAGCAACAGCATTAAAAAATGGTATGGCGATGGATGTATGGCGCAAAATGATCCAAGCACAAGGCGGCGATAATGATGCACCACTTCCAGTTGCAAAAGAAAAGATTGAAATTACTGCAAGTGCGTCTGGAAAGTTATTAACTCTAGATGCAATGAAGGTCGGAGTAGCTGCATGGCGGTTAGGTGCTGGCCGACAAAAACAAGGTGAAGTACTACAACTTGGGGCAGGTATTGAGATTCATGCAAAGCCTGGAGATATTGTTAAAGAGGGCGAAAAAATTTTAACTTTACACTCTGATGAATCTGCAAGATTTGATCGGGCAAAAGAAGCATTAGTTGGCGCCTTTTCAATTGGTGGTAAAGATGATCAAGTTAAACGATTACCATTAGTTATTGAACGAATTGAGGGATAAGTGTCGCTGACAAATACGCCAACATCTGATCAGATTAAGAGAGTTCCAAAGGCTCTTTTACATGATCATTTAGATGGGGGATTACGACCTGAAACAATTATTGAGATTGCCCAAAAAATTAGTTATAAAAAATTACCCACCGAAGATCCAAAGAAATTAGCAGAATGGTTTGAAGAATCTTGTAATTCTCACTCACTAGTTCGCTACCTAGAGACTTTTTCTCACACAATCGCAGTGATGCAAACCAAAGAAGCAATCATTCAAGTAGCACGAGAGTGCGCAATTGATTTAGCTAGAGATGGCGTTGTCTACGCAGAGGTTAGAGGAGCACCAGAGCTATTTACCGAACAAGGTTTATCAATTGATCAAGTAGTTGAAGCTACTACTGAAGGTTATAAGCAAGGAATGGCAGAAGCAGCTCGTGAAGGCAAAAACATTAGAGTCGAATCTTTACTTTGTGGAATGAGACAAAATAATCGCTCTCAAGAGGCGGCAGCAGCCGTTGTTAAGTATCATAATAAAGGCGTAGTTGGTTTTGATATTGCTGGCCCAGAGGATGGTTTTCCACCAACAAATCAGCTAGAAACTTTTGAATATTTAAGAAAAGAAAACGCTCACTTCACTATTCATGCCGGTGAGGCATATGGACTGCCTTCTATCTGGGAAGCTATTCAAATTTGTGGCGCAGAAAGATTAGGCCACGGTGCTCGAATT
>CANLHE010000025.1 GCA_947490605.1 Actinomycetota bacterium | reverse complement strand
TGGGCGACCCTTGATGCATTACTCCAACAGCGCGCAGCCCTCGCTCATGAAATTGTGGCGGAATCAAATCTGGATCCGGCTACGGCTTATTTAATATCAGCATCAGCAAGTGCTGCTCGATTTGCAAATCTTGAAGAGCGGTCAGCTGCTGAGAGCGTTTTATCAGAGTCATTAAAGCTTGTTCAATCAGCAGCTCGTGATGAGCTACTTGAATTACCTACACCGCTGTTGGTTGAACTTTCAGACTTAACAACCAAGGTTAAATTGGCAATTAATATCCATCTCGAAGCAGTCAATGCAACTAGAAATGTGCGAAAGAAATTGTTTATAAGACTTTTTCGTTTAGCTGGAAAAGCTCCTTTACCAGTCCGGTATGCATTTGAAGATGATGTTCTCGAGCCAACAGACTTGCCTCAGTAATAAACATGGAATCTAGAGTAAGCAATATGCAGACGAGTCGTAAGTGGGTCAGACGACTTCTTATTCCTGTTATATTAATTTTTCTACTTCTCGCAAATAACGCTATTTCTCCACTTTCTAGCATTATTGATAAGGAAGAAGTTGGAAAGAATTTATTCAGTGGTTTAGAAGGTAGCAATAACCAAATTCTTGTGGTCAAAGTCGATGACACAAAGGAGGCTAGACCTCAAATTGGCCTTGAAGATGCTGACGTTATTTATGTCGAACAGGTTGAAGCAGGTTTAACGCGAATTGCGTCGATCTATTCATCAACGCTGCCAGAATTAATCGGGCCGGTTAGGTCTGCCCGTATTTCAGATATTGAATTGTTAGCTCAGTTTGGCAGAGTGGGTCTGGCTTATTCCGGTGCGCAAAGTAAATTGCGTCCGGTACTTGCTGCAGCAAATATTGAGAATTTATCTGCAGAAAGAAATCCGCCATCAATCTATACAAAAGATCCAGAGCGATCAGGCCCAGTAGATATGATTCTAAAGCCCGCACTTTTGTTAGAGAGAGCGAACGCAAAATCTGGCACACAGATAGATTCTCCGAAGGTTGCACCGTGGAGTTTTGGAGATGCGCCAAAGCTTGGAGCCGCAACGCTTACAGCAAAAGTTAAATGGCCAAATGCAAGATACGAATTAAAATGGGATGAAGTAAGTAAGAAATACTTAATTTACTTTAGTGATGAACCAAATATGGCGGCATCTGGATCACAACTTGGTGCAGATACAGCGATAATTCAATTGGTTTCAATCACTCCATCTATTTATGGCGATAAATTTGGCGGAGTTACACCATTTTCAAAAACAACTGGAAGTGGTAAAGCAATCATGTTGCGCGATGGCTTTAGTTATGAATTAACTTGGCAGCGAGATCTTGAAACAGATGTCACTACCTGGCTAGATGCTGACGGAAAAGTTGCGAATTTTAAGCCGGGCAAGATCTGGATATTTTTAACAGACAATGCCCCAATTTTGACCCCATAATCAGTTTTTGTGTGTGGTAGGTCGCTTTTTAACTGCTATTGGCAATTGAAAGTAATTAGTACACTTAGAGCCTAGATATTGCTATTGGGGGAATGATGTCCAAGGAAACAGGCACAGCACGAGTAAAGCGCGGCATGGCAGAGATGCTAAAGGGCGGCGTAATTATGGATGTTGTAAATGTTGAGCAAGCTAAAATTGCCGAAGATGCAGGTGCAGTTGCGGTAATGGCGTTAGAGCGCGTACCAGCTGATATCCGTGCACAAGGTGGCGTTGCTCGAATGTCAGATCCAGACATGATTACTGCAATACAAGCTGCCGTTTCTATTCCAGTTATGGCAAAAGCAAGAATTGGTCATTTTGTAGAAGCACAAATTTTACAAACCCTTGATGTTGATTACATCGATGAGTCAGAAGTTTTAACTCCAGCTGATTATGCAAACCACATTGATAAGTGGAATTTCACAATTCCATTTGTATGCGGTGCAACAAATCTTGGCGAAGCGCTTCGTCGTATTAATGAAGGTGCAGCAATGATCAGATCAAAGGGTGAGGCTGGCACCGGTGATGTTTCAAACGCAACAACTCACATGCGCACAATCTCAGCAGAGATTCGCAGATTAACTTCAATGCGTGAGGATGAATTATTTGTAGCGGCAAAAGAATTACAAGCACCATATGATTTAGTAAAAGAGGTTGCTAGTACTGGCAAACTGCCAGTTGTGTTGTTCACTGCTGGTGGAATCGCAACCCCTGCAGATGCAGCGATGATGATGCAATTAGGTGCAGATGGTGTATTCGTAGGATCTGGAATTTTCAAATCTGGCGATCCAGCAAAGCGTGCTGCGGCATGTGTTAAGGCTGTTACTTACTTTACTGATGCAAAGGTTGTCGCTGATGTATCTCGCGGCCTAGGAGAAGCAATGGTTGGCATAAATGTTGCTGATATTCCTGTACCACACCGTCTTGCGGAGCGGGGCTGGTAGTTGTGAAAATTGGAGTACTTGCACTCCAAGGTGATGTTCGCGAACATGTCCAATCATTAAGTGATTGTGGTGTAGATGCGATCACTGTAAAAACGAAGAGCGAGATTGAAAGTATTTCAGCCCTAGTAATTCCTGGTGGAGAATCAACAACAATTGCAAAACTTGCCAGATCTTTTGACCTTTTCGATTTGATAAAAGAGCGTATAAATAGTGGAATGCCAACATATGGATCTTGTGCTGGGATGATTTTGTTATCTAATCAAGTTGAGGATGCAATTGCTGGACAAGAAAGCTTTGGTGGAATTGATATGGTGGTTCGGCGAAATGCTTTCGGGCGTCAGGTAGATTCATTTGAAACCGATCTTAAATTTAAAGGAATAACTGAACCGGCAATCCGGGCAGTATTTATCCGAGCTCCATGGGTTGAATCTGTTGGTGAAAATGTTGAAGTTTTATCTGAAGTAGCTGATATCAATGGTGATAAGCATCCAGTTGCGGTCCGGCAAGGACATTTGCTCGCCACCTCATTTCATCCCGAACTAACTGGGGATAATCGAGTTCATAAGTACTTTATTGAAAATATTTGTCGCGAGTTTGCAAACAATTAAAGGTATTGGAGAGATATGAGCGGCCATTCCAAGTGGGCAACCACTAAGCATAAAAAGGCAATAATTGATTCTCGTCGTGCTAAAAATTTTGCTAAATTGATTAAAGCAATTGAAGTATCAGCACGAGCTGGTGGCGCAGATGTTTCTGGTAACCCAACCTTGTTTGATGCAATTGCAAAAGCAAAGAAAAGTTCTGTTCCAGCTGACAATATTGATCGTGCAGTAAAGCGCGGAGCTGGTCTTGAAACTGGCGGTAAAGAGTGGGAAACCATTATGTATGAAGGTTATGCTGCTGGCGGGGTTGCGCTATTGATTGAATGTTTATCTGATAATCGAAATCGGGCGGCTTCTGAGGTAAGAGTTGCTGTAACTCGTAATGGTGGCAACATGGCAGATCCTGGCTCTGTTTCATATTTGTTTAATCGAAAAGGGGTTGTGCTGGTATCAAAGAACAGTGGAAAAGTAACTGAAGATTCATTACTTGAGGTTGTGTTAGATGCAGGAGCTGATGAAGTTAATGATTTGGGAGATTCATTTGAGATTGTTACTCAACCTTCTGACTTAGTCGCAGTGCGTACTTCACTTCAAACTGCTGGTATTGATTACGACTCTGCAGATACTTCATTTTTACCAACTATGTCTATTCCAATCGATGCTGAAACAGCGAAGAAGGTATTTGATTTAATCGAGGTAATTGAAGAGCTAGATGATGTGCAGAATGTCTATGGAAACTTTGATGTTTCAGATGAGGTAATGGCGAGCCTTAGTTAATACTTATTTGAGGCTGATTAGGCTTTACCTATGCGCGTTTTAGGAATTGATCCCGGTTTAACTCGGTGCGGTATCGGAATTGTTGATTCTACTGGTCCACAAAAGTTAGAGATGGTGGGGGTTGGCGTAATCCAAACTGATATAGAAGCACCGCTTGAATTTAGATTACTTGAATTAGAAAAAGAGATCTCAGTTTGGATAAATAAATATAAGCCAGATGTAATTGCAGTTGAACGAGTTTTTTCGCAACTAAATGTGCGAACAGCAATGGCAACTGGTCAAGCCGCAGGTGTTGCCTTATTGCTTGCTGCAAAAGCTGGAATTCCAGTTGTAATGCATACCCCCAGTGAGGTTAAAGCAGCAGTGACTGGGTCGGGCCGGGCAGATAAGAAGCAGGTTGCACAGATGGTAAAAAGGTTGCTTAAGTTAAAAGAAATTCCAAAACCAGTAGACAGTACTGATGCCTTGGCACTAGCAATCTGCCATCATTGGCGAGGTGTGGGAAATGCCAGGTTGGCAACCGCAAAGAAAAAGGCGACTAAGAAGCGATGATCAGTTCGATATCTGGCACAGTTAAATCAACATCAATAAGTTCAATTGTCGTTGAGGTTGGCGGGGTAGGAATCCTGGTGCAGTTACCGGTTCGAGTTGCAGCGCAAATGCAATTAGGTAAACCAGTAAATCTTCACACCTATCTGATTGTCAGGGAAGATGCACTTACTCTCTATGGTTTTGTAGATCTGGTTGATCGTGATTTCTTTGAATTGCTTTTATCAGTAACTGGAATAGGTCCAAAGGTTGCGCAATCTATATTGGCGGCAAGTGAAGCCTCAGTAATCGCTAATGCAATTGTTTCATCCAATTTAAAAAGTTTAGAGGCTGTGCCAGGTCTTGGTAAAAAAGGTGCGCAACGGTTAGTGCTTGAGCTAAAGGATAAGGCGGCAAATTTTGCCGGCGGTAATGGGAGTGCCAAACTTTCTATTACTAACCAGGTAGAAAATGCGTTGCAAGGCCTTGGTTACTCTGCAAAGGAATCCAGTGCAATGATTTCGCAAATTGGGGGATCTGAAAAGATTGAAAACCTTAATGCTGCTGAAATTCTGAAATTAGCTTTGAAAACTGGTGGTAAAAGATAATGACAGATCGGATAATTGATCAAGGCGCAGATGATGCTGAGCGGGTTGCAGAGCTAGCCCTTAGGCCTAAAACATTAGGTGAGTTTGTTGGGCAATTTAGAGTAAGAGACCAGTTAAATCTGCTCTTATCAGCCGCAAAGGAACGTAAATCAGTTTCAGACCATATTCTTTTTTCAGGTCCACCTGGCCTTGGTAAAACTACCTTGGCAATGATCGTTGCATCTGAAATGGATTCACCAATTCGAATTACCTCCGGGCCTGCCATTCAGCATGCAGGCGACTTAGCATCAATTCTTTCTTCACTAGTTGAAGGTGAAATTCTTTTCCTTGATGAGATTCATCGAATGTCTCGGCCGGCGGAGGAGATGCTCTATCTTGCAATGGAAGATTTTCGAGTTGATGTGATTGTTGGCAAAGGTGCCGGTGCAACCTCAATTCCGCTAGATCTTCCGCATTTCACATTGGTTGGTGCCACAACTAGAGCAGGTTTATTGCCAAGCCCACTTCGGGATCGGTTTGGATTCACTGCGCAATTAGATTTTTATGAAGCGGATGAGTTAGCCCAAATAATTAAGCGCAGTTCAGATTTATTAGAAATTCAAATAGATAATGCTGCTGTGGCTGAGATCGCTTCAAGATCACGCGGAACACCACGGGTTGCAAATCGTTTGTTGCGTCGAGTCAGAGATTACGCCCAAGTAAATAAAGAGAAGGTTGTTCAGCTTGAGCATGCAACGGCTGCGCTTAAAATATATGAGGTTGATGAGATTGGGCTAGACCGACTTGATAAGTCTGTTTTAACTGCATTAGTCAAAAACTTTAATGGTGGTCCAGTTGGAGTATCTACACTTGCGATGGCAGTGGGTGAAGAGATTGAAACTATCGAATCACTTGCGGAACCATTTTTAGTTCGAATGGGATTTTTAGCACGCACGCCACGTGGCAGAGTTGCTACTGCAGCTGGCTGGGCGCATCTTGGTATTAAACCTCCGCTATCTGCGCAGATTGGTACAGATGCCTCGCTCTTTGATCAAGATCCAGATATCGCACAATAAATCACCAAATAACCCATAAATTAGAGGCAACTTCGGTTGGATTTCTCAATAAACTCACCTCAGCCTAGAATTGGCTCTCATGTCTGCCAATAAGATTGCAAGTACCCAGTCACGTGCCGTTCGCACGATCTCAATTTTGCTTCTTACAATTCTGGCTTTCGCTGGTATTGCATTTGCAGTTGGCGCAACATCATTTAAATTAGGCCTAGATCTTCAAGGCGGAACCAGCGTTACCTTGCAGCCTCGAATCGAAGAAGGCCAAGTTGGAAAAGTAACTACTGAAGCTATTGATCAGGCAGTTGGAATTATTCGTCAACGTGTTAACTCTTTAGGAGTTGCTGAGTCAGAGGTTTCTGCTCAAGGCAGTGGTGTTAATCGTCAGATTATTATTTCTGTTCCTGGTGAAACTGGGCGAAGAATTGTTGACTTAGTCGGTCAAACTGCTGAACTTAGGTTCAGGCCGGTATTGGCAGTAGGAGCGCCAAATGCCACAACTACAAGTAGTGATGCAACAAATGTAACGCTACCGGCTGGAGTAACGCCGGAATTAAATTCTCAGTTCGCAGCTTTAGATTGCACACTTGCACAAAACCGGCAAGGTGGCGGTGGCGTAAGTGAGTCAGTTGCGATTATTAGTTGTGACCGCGAAGGTACAGCTAAATATATTTTGGCACCAGCAGAAGTTTTAGGTCGCCAAGTAACAAAAGCTTCATCTGTGATCAGCACTCAAAATGCAGCTGGTTGGTATGTGGTTTTAGATTTTAATGGTGAGGGAACTAGCAAGTTTGGTGCAATGACAACTCGACTTACATCTCTGCCATCTCCACAAAATCAAGCCGCAATTGTTCTAGATGGTCTGGTTTACTCTGCGCCAAGAATTAACGAACCAATCAATACTGGAACTGCGCAAATTACTGGTAGTTTCACACAAGTTGAAGCACAAGACTTAGCAAATGTTTTAAAGTATGGTGCATTGCCTTTGGCTTTTGATCGTGGTGAGGTTCAACAGATTTCACCAACTCTAGGTGCCGATCAACTTCGGGGTGGCTTAATTGCTGGAGCACTTGGACTTTTACTAGTAATTCTTTACTCAGTTCTTTATTACCGAGGTTTAGGAATTGTCTCTGTTGGTTCCTTATTGGTTGCAAGCGCAATTGCACTTCTTTCTATCTTGTTATTAGGTAAAGCAATTGGATTTACATTGACTCTTGCAGGTATTGCGGGAGTAATTGTGGCAATTGGTATTACTGCAGACTCATTTATTGTTTACTTTGAGCGTATTCGAGATGAAGTTCGAGAAGGCCGGTCACTTAAATCTGCAGTTGAAACTGGATGGCAGCGTGCCCGTCGCACAGTAATTGTTGCTGATGCGGTTTCAATGATTGCTGCGGTAGTTCTTTACTTCTTCGCAGTAGGCGGCGTAAGAGGATTTGCATTTACACTCGGACTCACCACAGTTATTGATTTAATTGTTGTTTTCTTCTTTACAAAGCCTTTAATGACAGTTCTGGCAAAACTGTCCTTCTATAGCGAAGGCCGCCCATTATCTGGCTTCTCAGCGAAATCACTAGGAATAGTCGTGACAAGTAATTTGCCAATTGAGGGGAATAAATAATGGCTAAGCTCTCTGGAATAGGTGGTCGCTTATACCGTGGCGAGACCTCATTTAATTTTATTGGTAAGCGAAAGATTTGGTATTCATTCTCTGGCTTATTAATTCTTGCCTCCGCAGCCACACTTTTCACACAGGGATTACATTTAGGTATTGAATTTAAAGGTGGGTCATCATTTACTGTTACTTCAGCAAATGCTTCAGTAAGTTCTGCTGAATCTGCTGTAACCGAGGCTGGAATTACATCTCAAATAATTGTCCAAAAGATTGGTAACGACAAGGTTAGAGTCCAAACAAATGCATTAACTTCGGTTCAACAAACTGCAGTTGAAGATAAACTGGCTTCGAAATTCGGGGTTGGTGTTGACTCAATTGATTCCCAAATAATTGGCCCATCTTGGGGTGCGGAAATTACTCGCAAAGCCCTGTATGGATTATTTGGATTCTTAATTGTTGTGATGCTTTACCTGGCAATGGCATTTGAATCAAAAATGGCAATTGCAGCAATCATTGCGGTAATTCACGACGTATTTATTACCGTTGGAATTTATGCACTAGTTGG
>CANLHE010000024.1 GCA_947490605.1 Actinomycetota bacterium | reverse complement strand
AGTAAAGATATAGCGCTTCATCTTTGGATTCCATCGACGAGTCTGATGTCCAAAGTGAACACCACTGTCGAGAAGCTCTCGCATTGTTACAACTGCCATTTCGGCACACTCCTTTTTCACTCTTTTTACCTAAGGTAATAAAGAGCACTCGGTTTGTGATTTAGCAATTTACTAAATCCCTAGCATCTAGAACCGAGTAGTTATTTCTAACTACACCGAACAGGTTCATAAGCTCTTAATTAGTAACTAATTAATCACTTTAAGATGCGTGAAGTCACGAAACTTTCATTCCGTGCTGAGGCAAATCCTACCTGAAGATAATCCCCCCAAAATCCACACCAAAGCGCAGATCTATGCGCAGGCGGATGCAAATAAACCAGTATTTGCCGGTGAGATCAGCCTTTTTAATTACCACCCTGGTGGTCGGGGTAATGATCGGAATCTTTATTGGAGATACAAAAACAATCAATTGCGATAGCAGTATTAGCTACTGCGCAGGTTTAGAGAGTATTAATCTGCGCCGCAGCTTTTAACTCACTCTTTAATAACTTTGCCAAGTATGGAGTTATCTGCCAGTCATTTAACATCTGCTCATACCTTTTCTTATCAAGATCATTTGCAGCTGCCCCAGTTTTAACCGCTCTAATTAAAATATTACGTGCGGTGTGCTCACCACCAATAAACTCAACAATATCAACCCGGTAGCCAAGTAGTTTTAAAATCTGTGCCCGCAGTGAATCAGTCATCAAATCAACTAACCGCTCTTTAACTAAACCATACTTAGTTAATAATCCCCATGGTTCAGGGCTTTCTTTAATCTGAGTTTGCAGCTCATGCATGCAACAAGGTGCGGCCATAATTACCTTGGCATCATTTTTAACCGCCCAAAAGAGCGCGTCATCAGTTGCGGTATCACAGGCATGAAGTGCGATTGCGATATCAACCTTTTGATTTGGGGTATCAGCAATCTTGGCAGCAATAAATTGAGCAGATGTATTTAGTTTCTTAGCAACTTTCTCATTATGCTCTTTAGAATCTTGCCGCTCATCAACTCCTAAAATTGAAACCTTTTGATACTTATCGGCTAAAAACTCCTGCACTGCAAAGGTTAAATAGGCATGACCACAACCTAAATCAACAACTGATATCTCATCTTGCTTGCCTAAATCACTATCTAATGTTTGGCTAATTAATCTTAAAAACTCATCTACCTGTTTATATTTATCCATCTTGCTAGGTTTAATACGTCCCAATAGATCTGACATTTCAAGTGCTTTAAATACCTGATTACTCTCAGCCAACATCCGCTGCTTTTGGCGATCATGGGATAGATCTCTACTTAACTTCACCTTATTAATAGCAACTAACGCCTCATCTTTTTTAGAGATCCTCACCTGATATGACTCATCTTGGGTATCTACTAATAGATTGGCAAAGCCAGAGCTAAATAACTGATTGAAGTTAAAATCTGCCTCAACATTTTTAGTTATATCTTTCTTGCCATCACTTGAAACTATCTGCCACTTAATCTCTTCTTTAATTAATACCGGCTTAATATCAACTCGTTCATACTCTGTTTGCATATTTCTTCGCCGGCCAGATAACACTGCTCTAACAAAGACCTGCGATTTAATTCGGCTCTCTAATTGCGAAAAAGCAACTGGTAATTCAACTTTCACAAACTACGCCCTTGGGTGTGCTTGTTTGTAGGCAGATTGCAAGCGCTCAGGAGATACATGGGTATAGATCTGAGTTGTAGATAAAGATGCATGTCCTAATATCTCTTGCACAGTTCTAAGATCTGCGCCACCCTCTAGTAAATGAGTTGCAGCGCTATGACGCAATCCATGGGGTCCCATATCAGAACCAACCGCCTTCATTGCTTCATAAACAACTTCGCGGACAGTTCTTTGATCAATTCTTTTTCCGCGGGATCCTAAAAATACTGCGTCTTGTGAATTTTGATTTACAAACTCAACTCTGGCTATTTTTAAGTAACTCTCAATTGCCCGAACCGCTGGCAACCCAAGTGGTACAACCCGCTGCTTATTTCCCTTACCAATTACATTTAAAGTATTTCTCGTTCGATCAATATCGCCAAGATTTAATCCACAAAGCTCTGAAACTCGAATACCTGAGCTATATAAAACCTCAACCAATGCTAAATCACGTAGGTTAATTGCACTTGGCTCCTCGACACATTTAACCTCAAGTGCTTTTAATACTGTGGCAGCATCTTCAACATTTAAAACCTCAGGCAATACTTTATGTGGTTTAGGAACTGCAAGGCTCACTCCTAAATCAGAGGTCAACCAACCATTAGCTGCTGCCCAATTTGTGAAAGCCCTGATTGAAACAATTCTTCTAGTCAAAGTAGATCTGGCAACTCCAGTACTTTGTAAATTAGCAAGCCATGAGCGAATGTGCTCTATTTCTAATTGATTAAACTCAACAATTCCCATCTTCTCCATATGTTTAAGAAAAGACTCTAAATCTGTTACATATCCCCGGATTGAGTTATCAGATAAATTTCTAACCAACGCCAAGTGCTCTTCATATTGCGTAATCAGGGCGGCGGACATGAATAGCAGATTACTCGGGTTTGCGCCCCTGCCTTAGTAAGCCATAGGTAACCGCGTCATCTAATGCCATTGCTGAGGCTGCAATTACGTTCTCATGAACGCCAATTGTGCTCCACTCGCCATTTCCATCACTAGTCTCAACTAAAACTCTAGTCACCGCACCTGTGCCAAGGCGGCCTTCCAAAATACGAACTTTGTAATCAGTTAACTCAAGTTTTGAAAGCTCCGGATAAAACTTCTCAAGACCAGTTCGAAGTGCATTATCAATCGCATTAACTGGACCATTTCCAACACCTTGGGCAGAGATCGATTCACCCTTTGCACTTATCTTTACAGTTGCCTTAGAGGTTACTTTGCCGGATTCATTTTGGTGAACTGTAGTTTGCCAATCTTCGATTGTGAAAAAGCTTGGGCGCTTTCCTAAAACTTCAGTGCGAAGTAGTAATTCAAATGAGGCATCGGCTGCTTCGAAGGTGAAACCTTTACCTTCAAGATCTTTAACTTTTTCAACTACTCTGCCAATCAAATCTTTATCGCCACCTAAATCAATTCCAAGCTCAACAGATTTAAGTTCGATTGAAGCCCGACCTGCCATCTCAGAGACCAACATTCGCATGTCATTGCCAACTGATTCTGGGGTTTCATGTTGATACATCATTGGATCTACCTTGATTGCAGATGCATGTAATCCTGCTTTGTGAGCAAAGGCAGAGGTTCCAACATATGGTTGGCGCGCACTTGGTGCTACATTTGTAATCTCAGCAACAGCGTGAGAAATACGAAATGCCTCTTGTAATTTGCCAGCAGGCAAAACTAATTTATCTTTCTTTAATTCAAGATTTGCAATGATATTTACTAGATCAGCATTTCCAGTTCGCTCGCCATAACCATTTAAAGTTCCTTGAACATGGGTAACACCAGCAGAGATAGCAGCAAGTGAGTTAGCAACAGCACATCCAGTGTCATTATGGCAATGAATTCCAAGGCGAGCAGATGAGGCAGTTAAAACCTCATGAACAATATTTGATAACTCATCTGGAAGCATTCCTCCGTTTGTGTCACATAGTGCAACAACATCAGCGCCAGCTTCTGTGGCAACTCTTACCACCTCAAGTGCGTAAGCTTTATTTGAAATATAACCATCAAAGAAGTGCTCAGCATCTAGAAATACTCGCTGGCCTCCTGCTTTTAAAAACTTAATTGAATCAGCGATCATTGCTAGGTTTTCATCTAAATGAGTCTTAAGTGCTAGATCAACATGACGATCATGACTCTTTGCCACAAGTGTTACGGCAGTAGCTTTTGAATCTTGTAATGCGCGAAGCAGAACATCATCAGCTGCTTTAACTCCAGGCCGCCTTGTTGCACCGAAAGCAACAAAGGTGGCATTTTTTAACTTTAATTCAGTTTGAGCTAACTTAAAAAACTCAGTGTCCTTTGGATTTGCTCCCGGCCAACCACCTTCAATAAAGCCAACACCTAAATCATCAAGATGGCGAGCAATAGTTAACTTATCGTGGACAGAGAGATTTAATCCCTCTTGTTGGGCGCCATCGCGAAGTGTGGTGTCATAGATATGAAATGAATCATTAATTGTCATTAGATAACCCGCTTATTCCAGCCGTGCTTATCTTCAATAGTTCCATGTTGAATACCAAGCAGTGCTGCACGAATCTCATTTGTAATAGCTCCAGGCTTTCCATCACCGGTTTGCCAGGTACCATGAATACTTTTCGCACTTCCTACTGCAGATACAACAGCAGCAGTACCGCAAGCAAAGATTTCAGTTATTTCGCCAGATTTAACGCCATCGCGCCAATCATCGATTGAGATCATTGTTTCCTCAGTTTTATAACCTAAATCATTAGCTAAAGTTAAAATTGAATCACGAGTTATTCCAGGAAGTAATGTGCCGGTAAGTTTTGGTGTCATTATCTTGGCATCTTTGCCACTTCCCTTAATGAAGTAGAGATTCATGCCGCCCATCTCCTCTACCCATTTACGTTCTACTGCATCAATATATGCAACCTGATCACAGCCTTCTTTAGCTGCTTGTTTTTGGGCAAGCAGAGATGCTGCGTAATTTCCACCGCACTTTGCCTCCCCGGTGCCACCTAATGCTGCTCTTACATACTCAGTAGAGATCCAAACAGTTACCGCCTTTGCCGCATTAAAGTAAGCAGCAGCAGGAGTTGAAATTAATACATATGTCGCTTGATTAGATGGGCGAACACCTAAACCAACCTCGGTTGCAATCATAAATGGGCGGATGTATAAAGATTCACCAGTCTTTTTTGGTACCCAATTCTTATCAGCTTTAACTAATGCTTCAACTGTTTCAACAAAGAAATCAATTGGCATTTCCGGCAGTGCAATACGAGCTGCTGACTTTGCAAAGCGTTTTGCATTTGCTTCTGGTCTAAATAATGAAATGCCACCATCTGGTTGGGAATATGCCTTCATTCCTTCAAATATCTCTTGACCATAATGGAAAACCATTGTGGCTGGATCTAATGAAAGCGGACCATAGGCCTGCAATGTCGCATCAGACCAACCGGTTGCTTCATTCCATTGCGCAATAACCATGTTGTCGGTGTAGTACTTACCAAAGCCAGGCTCAGCAACTCTTTTATCGCGATCTGCTGCATCAACTGGTTTTGTATTTGGATTAATAATTATCTTCATGACACACCCGCCACTAATGCTGCGCCGACTTCGGTTGTTGAACGCTTCTTATCTGCCCGGCTAGCAAGATCCTTTGCCACTGCTGCCTCAACATCATTTGCAGCCTTACTCTCACCTAAGTGATTTAGCATCATCGCAATTGATAAAACAGTTGCAGTTGGATCAGCTAAGTTTTTTCCAGCAATATCAGGGGCTGAGCCATGAACTGGTTCAAACATAGATGGAAAAGCACCAGTTGGATTTATATTTCCACTAGCAGCAAGTCCAATGCCACCACAGATGGCAGCTGCGATATCAGTAATGATGTCGCCAAATAAATTATCAGTTACTACCACATCAAATCTCTCTGGATTTGTTACAAAAAACATTGAGGCAGCATCAACATGTAAGTAGTCTGTTGTAACTTCCGGAAAATCCTTTGCAACCTCGTTAAACACTCGAGTCCAAAGACCACCAGCTCTTGCTAACACATTGTTCTTGTGAACTAAGGTCAGTTTTTTGCGTGGGCGAAGCTTTGCTCGATTAAATGCATCTCTAATTACCCGCTCAACACCTTTATAGGTATTAATCGATTCCTCAATTGCTAACTCTTTATTTGTGCCCTCATCCTTTAATGAACCAGCACCAACATAAAGGCCTTCCGTTCCCTCTCTAACCACTACAAAATCAATACCTTTATTATTTGTAATTGGTGAGATCACTCCTGGAAATAATTTAGCTGGGCGTAAATTTATATAATGTTCAAAGGCAAATCGTAACTTAAGAAGTAATCCTCGCTCTAATACTCCACTTGGCACAGTTGGATCTCCTACCGCACCTAACAAAATTACATCAGATTTTGCTAACTCAGCCATCACAGAATCAGGCAAAGTCTCACCAGTCTTATGCCAATAGGCAGCACCTAAATCGTAATTAGTTTTGTTAAAGGTTAAATCATATTTTTTCGCAACCGCATCTAAAACCTTAAGTCCCTCACCTACTACCTCAGGTCCAATGCCGTCTCCTGGTATGACAGCTAAATTAAAACTCTTCATTCGTTCACCAAATTAACAAATCGAACTAATGAAGCACCAGTCTCTTTGGTAATTACATCAATAATCTCATTAGGAATTACAGAATCAACTGTTAGCGCCATTAAAGCTTGTCCACCCTCTTGAGTGCGACCAACCTGCATATCAGCGATATTGATCTTTAACTTACCAAGAGCATTTCCAACTACACCAACTACACCAGGGCGATCGGCATAACGAAGGAATAAAAGATTATTAGTTGGCTTAAGATCAAGATCTAATTTATCAATTGCCACAATCTTTTGGATCTGTTTAATTCCCATAAGCGTTCCGCTAACAAAGACCTGACTGCCATCAGCACAAGCAGCTCTTACTGAAACTAAATTACGATGATCAGGGCTTTCAGCATCAGTTGATACGGCAGATGTAAGGGAGCGACTTTCAGCTAAAGCTGGTGCATTTACATAGGTAACATCTTCTGCTCCCATTGCAATTAACGCACCCTTTAACGCACTGGTAGAAAGTACTGAAACATCATGGGTTGAGATCTCTCCTCTTACTTCAACATCAATTGAAGAAATAACATCATTTGCTAATGAGGTTGCAACTTGAGCTAATTTTTCAACTAATGGCAGTGCTGGGCGAACTGCTTGATCAATGGCCCCACCCTTAACATTTACTGCATCTGGTACTAACTCACCAGAGAGTGCTTTGCGAACAGAGACAGCAACTGCAATTCCAGCGCGCTCCTGCGCTTCATCTGTTGATGCACCTAAATGTGGTGTTGCAACAACATTATCTAAAGTAAATAGTGGTGAATCAGTGCATGGTTCGGTAGCAAAAACATCAAGGCCAGCTCCGGCAACTCTGCCATCTTTAAGCGCTTCATAAAGAGCAGCCTCATCTAATACGCCACCACGAGCGGCATTAATAATTCGCACCGTTGGCTTTACCTTCTTTAAGGCTTCAGTACCGATTAAATTCGCAGTTTCTTTTGTTTTAGGTAGATGGATAGTTATGAAATCACTTACCTTAAGCAACTCATCTAATTCAACTAATTTCACATTAAGTTGGGCAGCACGTGCTGGTTGCAAATAAGGATCATAAGCAACAACATCCATTCCAAAAGATTGCATGCGAGCTGCTACTAATTGACCAATCCGGCCAAAGCCAACAATTCCTAAAGTTTTCTCAAATAATTCAGCGCCAGTGTATTTAGAACGTGCCCACTTGCCATTACGCAAAGCTGCATGTGCTGGTGAGATAAATCTGGCAGATGCTAGAAGTAATCCAATTGCTAGCTCCGCAGCTGAAACAATGTTTGAGGTTGGTGCATTAACCACCATCACACCAGCTGCAGTTGCCGCCGGTATTTCAACATTATCTAGACCAACACCTGCTCTTGCAATCACCTTTAAACCTTTTGCAGCTGCAATTGCCTCGGCATCCATCTTGGTTGCAGAGCGAATTAATACTGCATCAACACCTTTAGCAAGAGCGGCAAGTAATTCTGTCCGATCTGCGCCATTGCAATTGCGCACCTCAAAGTCAGGTCCCAACGCCGCTAATGTGGCTGGACTTAACTCTTCGGCAATTAGTACGACAGGTTTAGCCACGCGCCGCATTTCCCTCTTTGTAATCATCTTTGTTGCTTGATTTAACCCAAGACATTAACTTACGAAGATCTCTACCAACCTGCTCGATTGGATGGGCTTCACCCTTTGCACGAAGTGATTTAAATTCTGGAGCACCTTTATCTTGATCATCAATAAAGCGCTTAGCAAAAGCACCTGATTGAACATCAGCAAGCACTGCCTTCATATTCTCTTTAACACTTGGATCGATAACTCTTGGACCTGAGATGTAATCACCATACTCAGCTGTGTCAGATACTGACCAACGTTGTTTTGCAATTCCACCTTCATACATAAGATCAACAATAA
>CANLHE010000023.1 GCA_947490605.1 Actinomycetota bacterium | reverse complement strand
GAAAAGGTGTACACGGCTTAGCAGCAAGAGCTGGCGTGAGATTAAATGAATCAACGGTTAGACCACTTGATGCTAATTTAATAAAGGTAACCGGCGCAGCAGAACCATCTGGAATTCCAATTGTTAGCGCGCAAGGTGCAAAAAGTGAAGGTGATGGCAGGTCTGGTGGGTATCGAGGTTCAAGATCAAGAGGCGGCGGTAAAAAGAAAAAATCTCGTCCGCGTCCACATGAGCGTCGCAAACGTCCTCGGTAATAATATTTTTTAGTTAATATTTCTTATGGCAAATATTTCTAGCAATATAGAGTTAAATGGAATTAACTTTATTAATGAGTCAGAGCGCAAAGGCTCAGCCCGATCATTATTTTGGCCATGGGCTGCCGCAAATGTTTCATTCCTAGCACTTTCATATGGTTCATTTTTCTTAGGATTTGGTATTTCATTTTGGCAAGCAACCTTTGCTGCTGTAATTGGAACACTTGGCAGTTTCTTCTTAGTAGGAATTTCTTCCCTTGCTGGCAAGCGCGCTAATGCACCAACCATGACCTTATCTAGGGCTGCCTTTGGTGTTAAAGGAAATATTGTTCCAGGCCTTCTTTCATACTTAATATTTGTTGGTTGGGAGACAGTTTTAGTCTCCCTTGCAACTTTAGCTACCGAAACAGTTTTTACTAGGGTTGGTCACCTTGATGTTAATTTATCTAGAGTTTTAGGATTTTTATTAGCTGGTGGATTAACGGTAATTGGTGGCGTGCTTGGGTTTAAAGTAATTATGAAATTACAGGTTTATTTAACAATTGCCACCTTGATATTAACTGCAGGTTATATCGCACTAACAATTGATCAAATTAATTGGTCTTCCGTCAACTCAATTCCTAGTGGAAGCGCTCAAGGATTTATTGGTGCTTTGATATTTGGTGTTACCGGCCTAGGACTTGGCTGGGTAAATTGCGCAGCAGATTACTCTAGATATTTGCCAAGAAAAGTTTCTGGCAGAGCGGTAATTGGTTGGACAGTTTTTGGCGCATCAATTGTTCCGATAATTTTAGTAATTTATGGCGCTCTCCTTGCTGGCTCTAGTAAAGAGTTAAATGATCAAGTGGCCAGTGACCCAATCGGTGCTTTAACCACATTGCTTCCAACCTGGTACTTAATTCCCTTTGCATTAGTTGCAGTCTTAGGGCTAATTGGTGGCGCAATTTTAGATCTTTACTCCTCTGGTCTTACCTTAGTTTCAATTGGTCTACCGGTTAAAAGACATGTCGCTGCCAGTATTGACGGAGTAATAATGACTGCCGGCACAATCTATTTAGTTTGGTTTGCATCCGATTTCTTCGTGCCATTTCAAGGATTTTTAATTACGTTAGGTGTTCCAATCGCTGCATGGTCTGGCTTGTTTGTGGCCGATGTATTAATGCGAAAAAGCTATAGCGAAAAAGAGTTATTCGATTCAAATGGCAGATATGGCGCATATAACTTTAGATCAATTGGATTAGTAGCACTCGGTGCAGTAATTGGCTGGGGATTGGTAACTAACTCTTTAGCTTCTTGGCTATCTTGGCAAGGATATTTATTAGGGCCAATTGGTGGTCGAAGCGGAAGTTGGGCTTATGCAAACCTCGGTGTTATTGCTGCATTATTAATTGGTTTTACCGGGCATATTGTTTTATCTAGAAAAAAGATTAAAAAAGAAGAGGTTTAATTTTTCCAAGAGGTAAAGAGAGGTCTGCCCTCTGCATAACCGGCAGCTGACTGGATTCCAATAACTGCCTTTTCATTAAACTCAATTAAGTTTTTAGCACCACTGTATGTGCAAGATGAACGAAGGCCTGCAACGATTTCATCAATTAAATCTTCAACACCAGGACGTGCTGGATTTATGTACATCCGAGAGCTTGAGATTCCCTCTTCAAATAATGATTTGCGGGCGCGATCAAATGCATCCTCACTTGCGGTTCGAGCTGCTACAGCTCGTGCAGATGCCATACCAAATGACTCTTTATACAAACGCCCATCAGAATCTTTTCGTAGATCACTAGGAGATTCATAAGTTCCAGCAAACCAAGACCCAATCATTACTTGAGCTGCACCTGCAGCAAGAGCAAGAGCAACATCTCTTGGGTGGCGCACTCCGCCATCTGCCCAGATTGTTTTGCCATGCTTCTTAGCTTCAGCGGCGCACTCAAGAACAGCAGAAAATTGTGGACGACCAACACCAGTTTGCATCCGGGTTGTACACATCGCACCAGGGCCTACACCAACTTTAATAATGTCAGCACCGGCTTCAATTAACTCCTTGGTACCAGCAGCGGTAACAACATTGCCAGCAACAATTGGTACTGATGGATTTAATGCTCTAATTGTTTTTAATGCATCAACCATCTTCTTTTGATGTCCGTGGGCGGTATCAACGACTAATACATCTGCACCTGCTGCCAATAATTGCTTAGCTTTGCCAGCCACATCACCATTGATACCAACAGCTGCTGCAACCTTTAACTTTCCATTTGCATCAATTGCTGGTTGATACATCGTTGCACGAAGTGCGCCGGTGCGGGTGATAATTCCAACTAACTTGCCACTCTTATCAATGACTGGGGCAAGACGTCTGCGTTGTTCAGTTAGATATTCAAATGCCTCTTTAGGAGTTACATCATCTTTTAAACTAACTAAATCCTTTGACATGATCTTATTTAACTGAGTGAAGCGGTCAACATTTTCACAATCAGCCTCAGTAATAATTCCAACTGGTATCTCATTTTCAACCACAATTAATGCACCGTGGCTTCGCTTGGTGATTAAATCAATTGCATCAGCTACGGTTTCATTTGGATTTAGCGTTACTGGAGTATCAAAAATTATGTGGCGTGATTTAACCCAACTAATTACATCGGCAACAATTTCAATTGGGATATCTTGTGGGATAACTGCCATACCGCCCCGGCGAGCAACAGTTTCTGCCATCCGGCGTCCACTAATTGCGGTCATGTTTGCTACTACTAATGGAATTGTGGTGCCAGTTTTATCAAACGCGGTTAGATCAACATCCATTCGACTAGATAACTCTGAATAAGAAGGGACCATGAATACATCGTCATAGGTCAGATCGTGGCTTGGGTTATTTATGAAACGCACGTGGGGAAATTATACTCAGGTTTGGCTTACTCGCCCACGCTCAACCAAACCCGCCCTGACCTATCGTGGGCATATTCACACTCATCTATCAGCCTTAATTGCTAGGGTTGTATTACTTCCCAAACAGATTAAACCAACAGGAGCTAATTTGTCTGAAGATGATGATTTCAGTTCAGAAGAAATAATTACTGAAGAGATGCTTTGGGAGCGAATTCCTGAAGTTGATGGTTTAGATCGAGCAAATACATATTATGAATTAAGCGCGCGAATATATGCTCGTGGTCAATATGACGAAGCATTAGCACTTGCTGAAACTGCCAGAGATATTTATTCAGATTTAGGAGCAGTAGCTCCAGCAGAAGGATTAGCCCAGGCGTATTCAGCAATTGGTTATAACTTAAATCAATTAAAGCGGATGAATGAAGCTGCTAATGCAATGAGCAAAGCGGTAGATCTACTTCGCGAAACTAAATCACCAATAGCAATCGAACTTGCTTGCACCTTAGGTGAGTGGTGGTTTAACTCCAAGGAGTATGAAAAAACTATTGAGTGCATGAATGATTGCGTACAGGAGCATTTAGTAGATGGCAATGATTCTGGGGCTGCTAACGATCTACACCTAATTGGTTGCGCATACCGTGAATTAAAAAATTATGAGAAATCACTTGAGGCATTTAAAGAATCACGGGCATTATTTAAGAAGTTAAAAGAAGTTATTAATGTGGCAAGGTGTGATCAAAAGATTGCTCACTGCTTAACTGAATTAGGGGATGCAGAAGGTGCGTTAATTTCTGCCCAAAAGTCATTAGATGTATTTGTTACCGCTCATGATCACAGGCGTGAGACCTACTCTTCATTTGAGTTAGGTAAAGCACAAATTGCATCTGGTCAATTTGAAGAGGCACTTATGACCCTTGAAAATGTATTAGAGAATGTGACTGAATCTGAGTTTAAAGATTTTGAATTTATCATCGATATTGAACGCAAGATCGCAATCACACTTCGTAAATTAGATCGAGACATGGAGGCTGATGAGATTGTTCGCCGCCTGGATGCGGTTGTTGAAGTAATTGATGAGGATTAATTAAGTAATTACTTTTTTGGGTGGTTAATCGGATTTAAATGTTGCATTGCCCAGGCATACATCGCTATGGCACCAGCAGCTGATGCGTTCATAGATCTAGTTGAACCATATTGAGAAATGGCTAAAACTACTGTGCAGATCGCAACGCCTTCATCACTCATACCTGCACCCTCTTGGCCAAACAACATCACACATCTCTTAGGTAAATCAGTACTTTCTAATTGTTTAGAAACCGGCAAGTTATCAATTCCAATAATTGGTAGATTTTCGTTATCACACCAAGCTTTAAAATCTGCAATAGTTGCATGATGGTGAACTGTTAAATATCTGTCAGTAACCATCGCACCTCTTCGGTTCCAATCACGTTTACCAACAATATGCACAGCTGAAACATTAAATGCATTTGCAGTTCTAACTATTGAACCAATATTTAAATCATGTTGCCAATTCTCAATTGCAATTTGTAGATCATGTCGCTTGGTATCAAGATCGGCAACAATTGCAGATAATTTCCAATACCTGTACTTATCTAAGACATTTCTACGATCACCTTGCTCAAGTAACTCTGGATCAAAGTGATTATCAGTTGGCCATGGTTTAGAGTGTGGGCCTACGCCAACTACCTGGTAAAACTCACCAGGACCAACAATTGATTCAGACATAAGCAAACCTTAAGGCTAAGGAGTGATGATGCGAAAATCTTGGCTGCCTGCCTATCTAGCATTAGGCCTAGTTTGGGGTTGTTCCTTTATTTTCATAAAACTTGGCCTTGAGTTTTTAACACCATTTGGGGTTGCATTTGTTAGATGCGCATTAGGGGCGATTACATTATTAATAGTTGTAAAACTAATGAAAATCAATTTACCAAGAGAAAAAAGCACTTGGTACAAACTTTGGGTAGTTGCGATGTTATTAAATGTAGCACCAGGAATCCTTTTTGCTTATGCACAGCTGCATGTCACATCTGTTCTTGCTGGGATTATCAATGCCACCACTCCACTTGCGACATTAGTTGTAATGCTAATTGCGTTCCGGGAAGAAAAATTAAAAGCCGAACAGATCTATGGGCTACTTCTTGGCGGCCTAGGAGTAATGGTAGTTCTTGGCATTTGGCAAGGGATTGGCGATAATCTACTAACCGGCGTAATTGCATTACTGATCGCTGTTACTTGTTATGGAATTTCATTTCCATACTCAAAGCGAAACATAATCCCACTTGGCTTAAAACCAGAAGCTGCTGCTACCACCCAATTAATTATGGCTGCAATTACTTTATTACCATTTTATTTATATGATGGAATATCTCAGGACAATTATCGACCAGTAAATATCTTTGCCATGTTAGCCCTTGGTATTTTAGGAAGTGGCTTTGCCTATATTTGGAACTTTTCGATTATTGCTGCCGCTGGCAGTTCTATCGCGAGTTCAGTGACCTATCTAACTCCAGTTGTTGCAGTCTTTGTTGGGTGGCTATTCTTAGGCGAAGTTATTGTTTGGCATGAACCAGTTGGTGCACTGTTAGTAATACTAGGAGCTGCAGTTTCACAAGGAAGATTTAATCGAAGGGTGCAGGTTAAATGAAAAAAATTTCTGCACTTCTTTCACTTCTCTTATTATTTAACGTACAACCGGCATTTGCAGCCGAACCTTTACCACAACCATTTTTTAAGTACCTAAGCTCAAAATACTTAGCAGACCCAGGAATAATTTTGTTAGATGGAAGCACGAAAGAGGTTGTCTATGAGAGTGGGTCGGCTGAACCTCGCACACCTGCTTCAGTTTTAAAATTAGCATCTGCGACAGCAATAGCAATGGCTTTAGATAGTGAAACTATTTTTAAAACGACACTGTATAAAACTGAGAAGAAGGGCGTATTTGTAATTTTAGGAGAGGGTGATCCATGGATGACATCTAATGCTAAATATCGCGATGCAAATAAACGTGCCTATACGCCAACATTAATAAAGGCAGCCTTTGCCACCGATAAGAAGTTAAAGAAAATAACACTACTTTATGCTGGCATGAATGGGTTAGATATCTTCTACGCGAAAAGAGCATTAGGCAGAAAATCTTCAGTTGTGCATAAAGCGATCAGTCAAGATGTTGATCCAAACTCACTCATAACTGAAAAAGTAAAGGAAGTTGTTTCACCACCACTTTCAAAAATGATTAGATTTGCACTTCTTTACAGTGATAATGTGTTAAGTCAGCGGCTAGCTATGCTGGCAACTTCAAAATTTGGTTATACGCGCAACAAAACTGGCTTAAACAATATGATGAATGACAAATTAGATGAAATGGGAATTGATACTACCGGGCTGCGTTTAGAAGATGGTTCTGGTCTATCAGGCGGTAATCGAATCTCTGCAGTAACAGTTTCGCAGTTGTTACTTAAGATTAGAAGTGAACCAAGATTAAAGGTTGTTTATGATTCACTTCCAATCAGCGGAGAATCTGGAACTTTAGTTGGACGATTCCGTTCAACAGCACCGCAGGCTGTGGGTTTAGTTAAAGCTAAAACTGGCTCTACTCGTCACACAGTGTCACTCGCTGGCTTTGCAACCTCTGGCGAAAAAGAATATGTCTTTGTTGTTATTGCAGACGGTGTTGGCAGAACAAAAAGGATTCAAAATGCGGCGCGCAGTGCAATTGACCGAATGCTAGGCACAATTACTAAGCCGCCTACTGCGCCACTTCCACTCCCAGTCCCTGACCCAACAACAATTCCGTTTGTTGCAACCTCATAAAATTGTTAATTTCAAATACGGCGATGGGCGTGAATCAATAATGAGAAATTATCTAGGCTTAATGAAGCTCCGCGTTGTTGAACTATTACTTGTCACAACAGTTCCAGCCTTATTTATTGCAAGTGAAGGTATTCCGAGCATTTCGGTAACTTTTTGGAGTTTACTCGGGGGAACATTAGCTGCAGGTGGTGCTAATGCATTTAATATTGTGATCGAAGCAGACTCTGATCGGTTAATGAAGCGAACTGCAAATCGACCAATTGCAACTGGTCAGATATCAAAAAAGAGCGGCTTAATATTTTCATCATTGATTTCCATTCTCTCCTTGTTAATTTTTTATGTATTTACTACCACCCTTGCAACCATACTTACCGCTATCGCAATTATTTTTTATGTCCTTATTTATACAATCACACTGAAGCGAAATACCTCACAAAATATTGTTTGGGGTGGCATTGCTGGTTGTATGCCAGTCCTAATCGGCCAGGCTGCAGTTACTAACTCCCTGACCGTTACCTCTTGGTTGTTTTTCCTAGTGATTTTCTTTTGGACACCCCCACATTTTTGGGCTCTGGCAGTTCGGTATAAAGATGATTACGCCGCAGCGGGTATTCCAATGTTGCCAGTAGTTGCGCCCATGAAGTCAGTTATTAGGCAAATGTGGTTTCACTCTATTGCAATGTCAATCACTTCGGTTGCCTTAATTATTAACGCAAATATCTCACCGATAATTTTAACTGCTTCTATAATTTTAATTCTGGCCTGGAATCTGCAATTAGTGAATCTAACTAAGTCACCGACTGAGCCCAACGCCAGTAAGTTGTTTCAAGCTTCGATAGTTTTTCTCAGTATTTACTCATTTTTAATAGTGGCTGGTGTATTGCTTAAGTAGTTTTTAAGCTTTTTAATGGGACAATTATTCCCATGTCCTCCCCTCTCGCACTTGATGTTGCCGATTTATCAAAAAAATATGGCGATCGAATGGCGCTTTCTCATGCCAACTTTGAGGTTCCAATGGGAAGCATTTGTGGTTTTGTTGGACCCAACGGCTCTGGTAAAACTACAACTATCAGAATGTTGCTTGGCTTAATTACACCAACTACAGGTGGCGGTCATGTTTTGGGTGAGTCAATTACCGAACCTGAAAAATATTTACCACGAGTTGGCGCCATGATTGAAGGTCCAGCTTTTTATCCAGCACTTACCGGTTTTCAAAACTTAAATGTTCTAGCCAAAATTGGCGGATTCGCAACCGATTCAATTCCTGGGCTACTTGATTTAGTAGGTCTTGGCGATCGTGGTGATTCAAAGTATAAAACTTACTCACTTGGCATGAAACAAAGATTAGGAATTGCTGCAGCATTATTGCCAAATCCAAAATTATTAGTTTTAGATGAACCAACCAACGGTCTTGATCCTGCTGGTATCCATGAAATTAGAACTTTACTTCGCAAATTAGCTGACTCTGGCACAACAGTATTTGTCTCCTCACATTTACTTTCTGAGATTGAAATGATTAGCGATCACCTGGTAATGCTTAGATTGGGTAAGGTT
>CANLHE010000022.1 GCA_947490605.1 Actinomycetota bacterium | reverse complement strand
AAGCAGGCAGTTACGGCAAAGACACCCGCGGAATTATTCGCGTGCATCAATTTGAAAAGGTTGAGATGTTTACATTTTGTAAACCAGAAGATGCTGAGGCAGAACATAAAAAATTATTAAATTGGGAGAAAGAGTTCTTTAATTCATTAGAGATTGCC
The DNA here is from genome assembly GCA_947490605.1 of Actinomycetota bacterium. Next base: position 8,460 of record CANLHE010000022.1, on the reverse strand, counting down.
TACCGAGTAATTGATGTGGCAAGTGGTGACTTAGGAGCAAGTGCGGTTAGAAAATTTGATATCGAAGCTTGGATCCCAACTCAGGATGCATATCGTGAGGTAACTAGCACCTCAAACTGCACCCAGTTCCAAGCCCGCCGATTAAATATTAGATACAAAGATGAAAAAGGAACAAAGCCAGTCGCAACCTTAAATGGCACATTAGTCGCAGTTCCGAGAACAATTGTGGCGATCTTAGAAAATCACCAACAAAAAGATGGCAGCATAAAAGTGCCAAAGGCATTAATTCCATTTCTAGGAATGGATACATTGGTCCCAGCGTGAGTGTTTTAAAAACTGTAACTGGTAAGCGGCCAAAATTAATTGGCACAGATCTAGATGGCACAATCGTTGCTCATTATGGATTTATTTCTGAGCGAACAAAAATTGCATTTGCTGCCGCCCATGCTGCTGGGATTGAGATTTACTTTGTAACGGGCCGGCCGATTAGATGGATGGTTGAGATTAAAGAGAACTTTAATTTTGGGTTAGGAATTTGTGCAAATGGCGCAATGCTCTATGACTTTATAAAAGGTGATGTATTAGAGGAGTGGTTGTTTTCAATTGAGGCGCAATTAGAAACAGTTAAGAGATTGCGGGAAGTAATTCCGCCTGTTTCCTTTGCAACTGAGATTGGCGCAAATTTTCACCGTGAAAAAAATTATGTGCCAAGGTGGGATATTGGCGCAGATAATGTTGGTGTTAATAAAATTGAGGAAGCAATTACTGCTCCAGCACTTAAAATGTTAGCAAGATGTAGTGATGGTGAGTTTTCATCCGATGAGATGTTAGCGCTAGCAAGTAAAGCCTTAGCGGGTATTGCAACTGTTACCCACTCAAACTTAACTGATTCACTATTAGAAATATCAGCTGATGGCGTTAGTAAAGGCGCAACACTTTCAAAGATTGCAGCCCGTCATGGATTTACTGCCGATGATTGCGTGACATTTGGTGATAACCCAAATGATTTTTCAATGCTCTCTTGGGCCAGCCGTTCTTGGGCGATGGCAGATGGTCACCCTGATTTAATGAAGCATGCAAAGTTTCAAACAGATGCGCAAGAAGAAGATGGTGTGGCAAAGGTAATCGAGCGATTGATAGAACTCCCCGAATAATTAACGGTTAATTTTGGCGCCACCGCTATTGCGGGTAAGTTTGCCCACGGAGGGCTCGCATAGTGGCCGAGTGCACCGGTCTTGAAAACCGGCAAGGGAAACCTTCGTGGGTTCAAATCCCACGCCCTCCGCCAGAATTTATTAATTTGTGTTTGATTTCATATCTACTCAGCCCACTCTCACCTAGCGCTTACCAATCACCAAGAGCAAACTTGCCCCATGGCGATAATCGATTCTGACAAAAAGAAAACAGGTGTTTTCTCCGCCGGTCGCGCACTTATAACTGATCGCACGCTACGCACCGACAAATGGTGGTTGCAACCAGCATTAACATTTGGCGTATTAATTTTATTTGTTATCTATGCAACCTTTAGAGCTTTTGAAAATAAAAATTACTTTGCTGAACCTTTAATCTCACCTTTTTACTCACCATGTTTATCAACTGTATGTGTGGAAGGTGCATCTCATTTTGGTACACCAATTGGTTCAATCACAATATTTGGATTACTAATTTCACCAGCATTATTTATTTTGATCTTCCCACTAGGTTTTAGAATGACTTGCTATTACTACCGCAAGGCTTACTACCGATCATTTTGGATGTCACCACCTGCATGTGCAGTTGCAGAGCCCCATAAAACATATACAGGTGAAACCAGAGCGCCATTGATATTACAAAATGGTCATCGATGGTTTTTTTATGCTGGTTTAGTATTTAACATTTTACTTACCTACGATGCAATTATTGCTTTTAAAAATCCAGAAGGTCAATGGGGACATATGAGCGTTGGCACATTAGTGCTATTGCTAAACGCCGGCTTCCTGTGGCTTTACTCCGCCTCCTGCCATACCTGTCGTCACACTATCGGTGGCCGGTTAAAACATTTCTCAAAACATCCAATTAGATATAAAACCTGGACAATTGTTTCAAGATTAAATCATTACCACCCAAACTTTGCATGGGTCTCTCTAATTTGGGTTGCGTTTACTGACTTCTATGTCCGCCAGGTCTCAAGTGGGGCCATAACCAACTTTTACTTCTTCTAAGGGTTATTAATAATGAGTGAAAAAATACAAATGGAGCGTCACAACTATGACGTGGTAGTAATTGGCGCAGGCGGTGCTGGATTACGTGCTGCAGTTGAAGCACGAACTGCAGGTCTTCGGGTTGCAATTATTTGTAAATCATTATTTGGCAAAGCCCACACTGTTATGGCCGAAGGTGGCGTGGCAGCATCAATGGGCAATGTGAATGAAAATGATGGCTGGAAGGTTCACTTTAGAGACACAATGCGTGGCGGAAAGTTTTTAAATCACTACCGAATGGCAGAGCTTCACGCTAAAGAAGCACCTGATCGAGTTTGGGAGCTAGAACTTTGGGGCGCACTATTTGATAGAACTTCCGAAGGAAAAATTTCACAACGTAACTTTGGTGGACATGAGTATCCACGGCTTGCCCACGTTGGGGATCGAACTGGTCTTGAGTTAATTAGAACAATGCAACAAAAGATTGTGGCAATGCAACAGCAAGATAAAAAAGATCATGGTGACGCCGAAAGTTTTATTAAAGTATTTGCCGAGGTAACAGTTACTGAAGTATTAAAAGAAAGTGGAAAAGTATCTGGTGTTTATGGATATAAACGCGAAAATGGTGTTGAGGTTTTATTTGAAGCTCAAGCAGTCATTTTGGCAACTGGTGGCGTCGGTAAGACCTTTAAAATTACTTCTAACTCTTGGGAAGGTACCGGCGATGGACATGCGCTGGCCTTAAAAGCTGGCGGCAACTTAGTTGATATGGAGTTTTTACAATTTCATCCAACTGGCATGGTTTGGCCACCATCTGTGCGCGGTATTTTAGTAACCGAGTCAGTGCGTGGTGAAGGTGGAGTTCTTACCAATAATAAAGGTGAGCGCTTCATGTTTAAATATATTCCAGATGTATTTAAAGATAAGTATGCTGATAATGAAGCAGAGGCAGATCGTTGGTATGTAGATCAAGATAACAACCGCCGTCCACCTGAGTTATTACCAAGAGATGAAGTAGCTCGCGCAATTAACACTGAGGTTAAAGCAGGCCGTGGCAGCGAACATGGTGGCGTATTTCTTGATGTTTCAAAACGATTAACTGCAGAGGTAATTAAAAAACGTCTGCCATCGATGTGGCATCAATTTTATGAATTAGCTGGCGTTGATATAACTAAAGAAGCAATGGAGGTCGGCCCAACTTGTCACTACGTAATGGGTGGCGTTGAGGTTGATCCAGATACCGCAGCAGCAGTTGGTGTCCCTGGTTTATTTGCAGCAGGTGAAGTTGCTGGCGGAATGCATGGTTCAAATAGATTAGGTGGAAACTCACTCTCTGACTTATTAGTTTTTGGACGCCGTGCTGGCGCTGGCGCTGCTGATTATGTTAAACAATCACAACCAACAAAAGTTTCTGAAAGCGCAATTAAAAATGCAGCAGAGCGAATCGCTGCTCCGTTTAAGCGCACCGGAGGTGAAAATCCATACTCACTTCACCAAGAGTTACAAGAGATCACCCATAATCTAGTTGGAATTATTAGAACTAAAACTGAATTAGCCGATGCAATCAATAAAATTGCAGATATTAGAAAACGAATTGAAAATGTTTCAGTAGCGGGCGATCGCTTATTTAACCCAGGCTTTCACCTTTCATTTGATCTAGACAATATGTTGTTAGTTGCTGAGAGCACCGCTAAATCTGCGATTGTCAGAGAAGAATCCCGCGGCGGACACACTAGAGATGATTTCCCAACCATGGATGCAAAGTGGCGAACTTTAAATAACATCACATCTTTTAATGGCAAAGAGGTAGTTGTTAAACAACAAGGACTACCATCAATGCCTAGTGAGTTATTTGATCTATTTGATATCCATGAATTAGAAAAATATATGAGCAAAGAAGAGACAACGAAGGGCGGCAGATAATGGCTAAGAATATTAAGTTACGTATCTGGCGCGGTGACGCTAATACTGGAAAGTTAGAAGATGTTTCAGTTGAGGCTAATGAAGGTGAAGTTGTCTTAGATGTAATTCACCGGGTGCAGGCAACCCAAATGGGTGACTTAGCGGTTCGTTGGAATTGCAAAGCTGGTAAGTGTGGTTCTTGTTCAATGGAGATCAACGGTAAGCCACGACTTGCTTGTATGACTCAGGTTGCAAACTTCGCCGATGATGAAACCATCACCATCACACCACTTCGGGCATTCCCAGTAATTAAAGATTTAGTAACAGATGTTTCATTTAATTATAAGAAAGCGATGGAGGTTGAATCCTTTACTCCGCCAGCTGATCTAAAGCCAGGACAAGCCCGCATGCAACAAATTGATGTTGAGCGAAGCCAAGAGTTTAGAAAATGTATTGAGTGCTTCCTATGCCAAGATACCTGCCATGTAATTCGTGATCATGAAGAGAATAAGAAATCATTTGCTGGCCCAAGATTTTTTATTCGCATCGCAGAGCTTGATATGCACCCACTTGATATGTTGAAAAACCGAAAGCAAAAAGCTCAAGAAGAGCATGGACTTGGCATGTGTAACATTACAAAGTGTTGTACTGAGGTTTGCCCAGAGCACATCCGAATTACCGATAACGCAATCATCCCAATGAAAGAGCGTGTAGTAGATATTAAATATGATCCAGTTAGATGGCTTGGATCAAAAATTCGCAAACGTGAGGGTATTGTTTAATACATGAATTTGCTGGTTCGTCTGACCGCTGGCGCGTTAGGATTTTGGGCAGCAACCTCACTAATTTCTGGAATCACCGTAAATGGTGGGGCGCCAACTTATCTCTGGGTGGCTGCATTATTTGGATTAATTAATGGCTTCATCGGTTCTCTAGTAAAACTTTTAACGCTGCCAGCAATCCTACTTTCACTTGGCTTATTTGCCTTTGTAATCAATGCGGCAATGTTGATGTTAACTGCAAGATGGAGTGATCGACTAGATGTCAATAACTTTTGGTCAGCGTTAGCTGCTTCATTAATTATCTCAATTATTACCACAGTAATTAGTAGATCATTTAAATCACCTAGGAATTACATCTATGGGCGCAAATAACCAAATGCCGTGTGATTTTTGCGGCGCTCCATATGATCCAGTTTCAACTAGATGGCTTTGCCCAAATTGCCATATGAAAACTAATTGCTGCGATGGCGCACCGTGTGAGATTGTGGAAGTAAAAGAAAAGCGCAGTAGCTAAATTACTTAAGCAGCTTTGCCATGTATGCCTCAACCTCATCAGGGTGACGAGGAAGTGCGTTACTTAATATTTTCGCTCCAGATTCGGTAACTAAAATATCATCTTCAATTCGCACACCAATTCCGCGGTACTCCTCTGGGAATAATGTGTCATCAGGCTGAATATAAAAACCTGGCTCAACAGTTATAAGCATTCCAGCTTCAAGTACTGCTTCGGCATACTGTTCTTTTCTAGCGTGCGCGCAATCATGAACATCAATACCTAAATGATGGCCAGAGCCACAAACTTGCCATCTTCTATGTAAGCCACCTTCTGGTTTTAAAGAATCTTCAACTGAAATTGGTAATACACCAAGCTCTGCTGCACCCTTTGCAATCTCAACCATGCAGGCATTATGGAAATCTTTAAACTTTGCGCCCGGTTTAACCGCTGCAATTCCAGCTTGTTGCGCCTTGTAAACAATCATATATATCTGGCGTTGGGCCTCGGTGAACTTTCCATTTACTGGAAATGTTCTGGTGATATCTGCGGTGTAGTGAGAGTCAACCTCAACACCAGCATCAATTAAAATTAAATCACCAGGTAACACATCGCCATCATTTTTAATCCAATGCAAAACACAAGCATGAGCGCCAGAGGCAACGATGCTTGGGTAGCCAAGATCATTTCCTTCAAGACGTGCCCGACCATAAAAAGCCGATTCAATTACCCGCTCACCTCTAGGAACTGAGATTGCTGCTGGAAAAACTCGGATCATGTCGGCAAATCCACGAACTGAGGCATCAATTGCTTTTTGCATTTCATCAATCTCATATTGATCTTTAACAATTCTCATTAGAGAGGTAAAGTTAAGAAACTCCTTTTCCTTCTCTTCATTCTCAGCAACTAACCCATCTACATGTTTATCTTCACCACGAATAATTAAAGTATCTTTCTTATTAGCTAAAAACTCTTCAATCGATGCAATTTTCTGCGCCTTAATGCCGTACTTAGTTTCAGTCTCTTCTAATGTCATGCGCCGGCCGATCCAAAATTCACCATGACGGGCATTCTTATAAAACTCATCGCTGTCCCGTGGTGATCTTGGATGAATAAATAACAAAGCATCATGACCTGAACCATTTGGTTCCATTACAAAGAGTGAATCTGGCACACAATCTAAGGAAATGATTCCAGTAAACCAGCTGTAGGCAGAGTGAGCACGGAATGGATAATCAGAATCATTACTGCGAATCTTTAGCGAACCGGATGGGAAAATTAATCTAATCCCTGGATACTTCTTAGATAATGTTTCGCGGCGAATTTTTGTAAATGGAATTGATGGATGTGGATTAACCCCGGTAAGTGGTGATGGAGCCCAACCAATTTTCATAAACTCTGTCATTGCATCTGCAATCGGAATATCGTGAGTTCTCACTTCTAGCGCCTTTTCATTATTGTTGGAGTTATTCGCTGAATTCATACCAGTAGCCTACTTCGTGGGGATAAATTGGCTACCCCCGCAAAGGGCGATAACCTTTACTCGTTGGAGACGTCGCATAGCCCGGTCTAGTGCGCCTCACTGCTAATGAGGTTAACCCCTAAAGGGTTTCGGAGGTTCAAATCCTCTCGTCTCCGCCAGATATGTTTGAAGTAATTAACTCTAGAAATTGGGGGGAAGTTGCCAACTTTTAAGATCGCAATTGTTGGTGCAGGCCCGGCCGGTTACTTCACCGCGCAAGCATTTCAAAATGCGCAAGATGAAGATTTAACCTTTGCCATCGACATGATCGAACGGCTGCCCACCCCATGGGGGTTGGTAAGAAGCGGAGTGGCACCTGATCATCCAAAGATTAAAACAGTTTCCAAAGTCTTTGAAAAGATTGCTAAAGAGGGAAAATTTAGATTATTTGCCAATGTGGAGTTGGGTAAAGATATTTCCCTTAAAGATCTGCGCGAACAGTATGACGCAGTTGTCTTATCTACCGGAAGCTCAGTTGGTCGAAAGTTAAATATTCCAGGTGAAGATCTACCTAACTCATTATCAGCGGCTGAGTTTGTGCCTTGGTATAACGCACACCCTGATTATGTAAACACCGAGGTTGATTTAAGTTCTGACACTGCAGTTGTAATTGGCGCCGGAAATGTTGCAATGGATGTGGCCAGAATGCTTGCAATCACGCCAGGTGAATTAGAGCTAACAGATGTTGCCGGATATGCACTGGAAAAATTTAAAGAAAGCAAGATTAGAAAAGTAATTATTTGCGGCCGTCGCGGCGCAGAACATGCTGCCTTTACTGCGCCAGAACTTCGCGATCTACCAAAGCTTGAAAATACCGATGTTTATATTGATACCGAGCAGGTTGCCCAAGCTAGCGAACGAGTTAAAGCAATGGGTGAGGTTGAAAAAGATTTAACTCACAAATTAGATGCGATGCAACTAATTGCGGATCATAAAAAGAAAGGGGTAGAGCGAAGCCTTGATATAAAGTTTTTAGCTGCCCCACTTGAGATTAAAGGCAATGGCAAAGTAGAAGAGGTAGTTTTTGCAGTAAATGAAGTAAAAGATGGCAAAGTTATTGCTACTGACAAAACGATTTCAATTAAAGCCGGGCTAGTAGTAACAGCAATTGGTTATGACTCACTTGAATACCCGGGCGTTAAAATCGAGAATGGCCGAATATTAAATATTGCTGGCCACGTTGAACACAATGTTTATACAACTGGCTGGGCCAAACGCGGACCAACAGGTGTGATCGGTACAAATAAGAGCGATTCAAAGGATGTAGTTGACCTAATTATTGAGAATTTGAAAGAACCAAAAACAAGTGAAGGAATCACTGCGCTTTTGAAATCAGGACATGAAGTAATTGATCAAGTGGCCTGGGAAAAAATAAATGCCTCAGAAGTTATTTCTGGTGAAATTGCTGGAAAACCTCGCGTAAAAGAGGTGGACTGGAAGAGGTTAATAAGTTTGGGTAGGTCCTAATAAATCGCTAGACTTCCCATCGCTTAACACTTTGCGCCCGTAGCTCAACGGATAGAGCATCTGACTACGGATCAGAAGGTTCGGGGTTCGAATCCCTGCGGGCGCACCAAAGAT
>CANLHE010000021.1 GCA_947490605.1 Actinomycetota bacterium | reverse complement strand
AAAGAAGCTAGCTTGTTGGGCTGAAATTAAGTACTCACCCTTTAATAATCCATGTGGTCTGTTTTGGCTAATTCCATTTAATACTGTGAAGAGAGCGAAGAAGATTGGGGCCTGGGCCAAGATTGGAAAACAAGAGGCAAAGGGATTTGTTTTATGCTCTTTATAGAGCTTCATCATCTCCTCGGATTGCTTCTGTCGATCATCTTTGTGCTTCTTTTGAATCGCCTTCATATGTGGTTGTAGAGCGGTTAGTGCGCGTTGGGATTTGATCTGTTTAACAAATAAAGGAATTAAAATAATACGAATTAAAATAACTAGTCCGATAATTCCAAGTGACCACTGCAGATCCTCGTTGTTGGTAAAACTTAATAAGTCATGGAAGGTAATCATTACCCAGGAAACAGCGGTGTATAAGGGGTTTAAAATAGAGCCCATTAGATTAATTGCCTCTCTTTAACTGTTAAAACAGCTTGCTTTGATGGGTAATCAACGCCGCCGTGGGAAAGGGGGTTACATCTAATTAATCGCCAGATGGCCATAAATAAACCTTTGATGCCAAACTCAGAGATAGCGAGTTCTGCGTAGGTAGAACATGATGGGTAGTACTTACAACGGGGTGCGAAGTATGGTGAGATAAGTTTTTGATAACCTTTAATTGCAAAAACAAGTATTTTTCTCACGCATCCGCCTTTTTGCTTGAAAGCTTTGCGATAGTTTTTTCAACACTAGCAGCAACCTCGGTGGTGTAATCGGATTGTTGTTTTAAAACTCTAACTACCAACATGCTTTTCTTTGGCAGGGCTTTAATGTGGGAAGCAAAGTTGTGACGAAGTTTTCTAGTAACTAAATGTCTAGTAACTGATCCGCCAACTGAACGATTAACGATAAATCCGATTTTTGGTTGATCATCACCTTCGAGTGCGGCATAGATAACTAAGTTCTCACTGTTAATTCGCACACCAGTTTTTGTGATGCGATTAAAATCTGATCCCACCCGCAGGCGGTTGGATTTAGGTAACACGTGTTGGGTTTTTAATTAAGCAGAGATTTTGGCTCGGCCTTTAGCGCGACGAGCTGATAAAACACCTCGTCCACCTCTTGTGGCCATGCGTGCACGGAAACCATGTTTTTTAGCCCGCTTGCGAACATTGGGCTGGAAGGTGCGCTTCATAAATATCTCCTAAAGTAGAACTACTCCCATTTAAGGGTCACAGCGGTACGGGTGGTAAGGGTAGGGGTTGGGGACAAGATGGGTCAAACCACCTGATTTGGTTAATCGGGGCCCTAGTTAATGTGGATAACCACTTGCATTCCTGAGGGCTTGCCCCTATGTTCGCCCTCTATCCACAGATTTTCCCCTCTATGGCTGGAAATTGAAGTTAAAGGACAGGTTTAGACCACAGCCTGTGGATAACTTTGTGGGTAACTTTTTAGGGCTAAAAGCCAGGATTTGGGTGGATTAGATGGCAACTCTTGCGCAGGTAGATCTACAAAAACTGTGGGATCAAGTTGTCTCATCTGTCTCAACCCCGCAATACAGCGCTTTTTTAGTTAGAACAAAACCACTTGGCTTACTTCCTGGTGAGGGTGATGAGGGATCAAATCTACTTTTATCAGCTCCTGATCTTTTTACAAAGGATGTTTTAGAGACTCGGCTTCGCGCAATTCTTACCGAAGAGCTAACTAATCAGTTTGGTGAAAAAATAAATATTGCAGTAACTGTTACCGCCGATTCAAAAACTGATTCTTATGAAGATTCAACCACTGATCCGATAGAAAATTTGGTTGAAAACCCAATTGAGGTTAAAGGTGGTACTGGTAGAAACTCAACCTCACTTACAAATAATGAAAGTGCGCAATTAAACCCTCGGTATATTTTTGAAACATTTGTAATTGGTGCTTCCAACCGATTTGCTCACGCAGCTGCAGTTGCGGTGGCAGAGGCGCCCGCAAAGGCTTATAACCCGCTATTTATTTATGGTGATTCAGGCCTTGGTAAGACCCACTTATTACACGCTATTGGTGCTTATGCCAAAGAGTTATACGGCTCAACTCGGGTTCGCTATGTCTCCTCTGAAGAGTTCACAAATGACTTTATTAACTCGATTCGTGATGATAAAGCTTCAGTCTTTCAAAAGCGCTACCGCGATCTAGATATTTTGTTAGTTGATGATATTCAGTTCTTAGAAAACAAGGAACGGACTCAAGAGGAGTTCTTCCATACTTTCAATACTTTATATAACGCAAACAAGCAGATTGTTATCTCGAGTGATCGCCCACCAAAACAATTAACAACCTTGGAAGATCGCCTGCGCTCCCGATTTGAGTGGGGCTTAATTACTGATATTCAGCCACCAGAGCTTGAAACTAGAATTGCAATTCTTCGCAAAAAAGCTGCGCAAGATAAATTAAACGCACCTGATGATGTTCTTGAATACATTGCTAGCAAGATCTCGACAAATATCCGTGAGTTAGAGGGTGCATTAATTCGCGTGACCGCGTTCGCATCTTTAAACCGCCAAGGTGTTGATTTATCACTTGCTGAAATTGTGCTTAAGGATTTAATTCCAGAAGAGGGTGGGCCAGAAATAACTGGACCTGTGATTATGGCTCAGACCGCCTCCTACTTCTCACTCTCTATTGAAGATCTTTGTGGCACATCCCGTTCTCGGGTTTTAGTTAATGCCCGCCAGATTGCGATGTATCTCTGCCGGGAGATGACCGAGCTCTCCCTTCCTAAAATTGGCCAAGCTTTTGGGGGAAGAGATCACACCACTGTGATGCATGCTGACCGCAAAATCCGCCAGTTGATGGCAGAGCGCCGTTCGATTTATAACCAGGTAACTGAGTTAACTAACCGGATCAAGCAGCAAGCTAAGAAGTAAGGTTTTTCTCCAACTAAATATTGAAAAGTTCTCCATACCCTCTACCCCCAGATTGGGGATAAGGTGTGGATAACTGTGGATATGGTTGTTTATAACTGGTTTTCACGCTGGTTTTAAACACCCTACCCACACCCTACCCACAGATTTTGGGGGTAACTTCATTGCGTGTGACCTGCGGTTTTACCCGCTTTCCACATTTTCCGCTTTGGTTACTACTAACCACTATATAGAGAGATAAAGGGTGGATAGATACGAACTGTTGGTTAAAACTTTAAGTAGTTAAGATTTGAAGGATAAAAGAGAAAAGGTGAGTAATGAAGTTTGCAGTTGAAAGAGATGCTTTAGTTGACGCAGTCAACTGGGTTTCAAAGTCGATCTCAAACCGGCCAATCACCACAGCGTTACTTGGAATCGTAATTGATGTTGCTGATGAGATCACATTATCTGGCTCAGATTTAGAAACCTCAGCTAAAGCAAAATTTAAAGCAGATATTTCTCAAAAAGGAAAAGTTTTAGTTCCTGGAAAATTGTTAGCTGAGATCTCAAGATCATTACCTGCAAAACCAGTTACATTTAATTTAGAAGGAAGCAGAGTTTTAGTAACAGCAGGGAGTGCCAAATTCACCCTACCAACCCTGCCACTTGTTGAGTATCCAGCACTACCTGAACTACCGAGTGCTTCTGGAAGTTTAAACTCAGATCTTTTTGCAACCGCGGTAAATCAAGTAGCAATCGCTGCCGGTAAAGATGATTCTCTACCAACATTAACCGGTGTTTTTGTTGAGATAAATAAAAACCAAATCACATTAGCAGCAACTGATCGCTACCGCCTTGCAGTTCGCGAATTAACTTGGAGCGCGCAGGATGCAAATATTGAAACCACCTCCTTACTACGCGCTCGCACATTAGCTGATGCGGCTAAATCTTTAATTGGCACGTCCCAAGTAACAATTGCATTGGCACCTGCAAACACAAATGAAAAATTAGTTGGATTTATCTCTGAGGGAAAAACTATGACATCACGGGTTTTAGATGGCTCCTTCCCGCCATTTAGACATTTACTACCAACCGAATCAACTGCAGATGCAATCATTGAGGTTGCACCCCTACTTGATTCTGTTCGCCGAGTTGCCTTAGTAACCGATAAAACCGTGCCACTACGACTTAACTTTTCAAATAACTCACTGCAATTAGAGGCTGGCACAGGAGATGAAGCACAAGCTAGTGAGAAGTTAGATATTAATTACAAGGGTGAGGATATAAATATTGCCTTCAACCCAACTTTTTTAACCGACGGATTAACTGCTATCAATACCGCATTTGTTCACATTACATTTACCGGCGCTAATAAACCTGCAGTATTAACCGGGCAAACTGAAGCAGGTAGTGCGCCAATTACCAATTACAAGTATTTGTTAATGCCAATGCGTTACTCCTCATAAATATAAAAATTTAAATTAGTGTTAATCACCAATCTAAATCTTGCCAATTACCGCTCCTACACAACCCTAGATCTTCAACTAGAGGGTGGGGTATCAATCTTTGTTGGTAAAAACGGCGAGGGCAAAACAAATATTGCAGAGTCCATTCTTTATCTAACCTTCCTCAATTCACACCGTGCCAGCGGTAATACCCCATTAATAAAGTTAGGAAATCAATCAGCCTATATTCGCGCTAAAATTAAATACCCAGAGCGAGAAATTTTAGTTGAGTTAGAAATCAATGGCGAGAAAGCAAACCGAGCTAAAGTAAATCAAAATCCAGTCCGTAGCCAAAAAGAGATCTTCGGAATTGTGCAAACAATTTATTTCTCACCAGAGGATTTAGATATTGTTCGAGGCGATCCAAGCGAACGCCGTAGGTTTATTGATCAATTATTAACCTTAAGATCTCCCAGAATCGCTGGCGTGATTACCGATTATGAGCGAGCGGTTAAACAACGAAACTCATTACTTAAAACCCGGGCCTCAAATGATGCACTAGCTCCCTGGGATAAACAGGTGGCAGATTTTGGTGGGCAATTAATAGCGCTGCGGATGGCGGCCTTAGTTGAGTTAAAACCATTATTTAATCAAATCTATAAAGAGATCTCAGATACAAAACCTGCTGAAATAATATATAAATCATCGATTGAAAACCCATCAACTGATGACAAAGATAACACTACAAAAATTATGGAGAAATTAATTAACAACCGAGGCGCTGAGATTGATCGCGGCTTAACTTTGTGTGGTCCACACCGCGATGATTTAACTTTAATGTTGGGTGATCATTTAGTTAAAGGATATGCCAGCCATGGCGAATCCTGGTCGATTGCACTCTCACTAAAACTTGCTACTTATAATTTATTAAAATCCGATGGTTTGTCGCCAATTCTAATATTAGATGACGTTTTCTCTGAGTTAGATGAGGACCGCAGAGAAAAATTAGCTCAGATTGCGCAAAGCGCTGAACAAACTTTAATCACCGTCGCGGTTGAAAGTGATTTACCTAAATCTTTAACAGGGGCAAAGTTTTTAGTTAAAAATGGATCGGTTAGTAAAATATGAAAAATGATCTAGCAAAAGAGTTGTATAAGTTTTATCGCTCAGGTTTTAGAAAAAACCGAGGCGGTGAGGGTGCAAGTGAGGCGCGGCAGAAAATTGGCGACCCACAATCATTAGAGAGTGTTTTATCTGAGGTTATCTCTGGCCGCAATTGGGGCAAAGGAGTAGCTGAAGGAAATTTATTTAGTGATTGGCAACAAATCGTGGGCGCAGAAATATCAGAACACACCACACCAATCTCATTAGTTGATGGCAGATTAACAATCCAATCTTCATCTACTGCTTGGGCAACACAGATGAGACTTATGCAAAATGAATTACTAACTACCATCGCAAACTCTGCCCCCGGCGCCTTAGTTGAAGAGTTAAATGTGATTGGGCCAAACGCACCAAGTTGGAAGAAGGGTTTGCGCTCAATTAGAGGAGCTAAAGGGCCTAGAGATACCTACGGCTAGTAACCACCTACAAAACTTCCTTAAAACCCCCTGATTTACACCACAAAACCCTTTTTAGGGTATTTCTAAAATCCATTCACCGCTAGGATTATCGGGTGCGCCGCGCTAAAAACGGCCAGGATCGCCTATAAGAGAGTTTGGAGGTAGATGGTGCCGACCAAAAGCAGTGCCGACCAAGCTAAATCAAAAAGTGAACATAAAGGTTATGACGCATCAAATATCACCGTTCTTGAGGGATTAGATGCGGTTAGAAAAAGACCAGGAATGTATATCGGTTCAACTGGTGAACGCGGATTACACCATTTAGTTTATGAAGTAGTTGATAACTCAGTTGATGAAGCGCTCGCAGGTTATTGCACAGATATAAATGTAATTTTACAAAAAGATGGTTCCGTAAAAGTAATTGATAATGGCCGTGGAATTCCAGTAGATATTCACCCGGTTGAAAAGAAACCAGCACTTGAAGTAGTGCTTACAGTTTTGCACGCCGGTGGAAAATTCGGCGATGGTGGCTACTCAGTTTCAGGTGGCCTACATGGTGTTGGTATCTCAGTTGTTAATGCATTAAGTACTGATCTATCTGTTGAGGTTAAACGAGATGGATTTAATTGGGGACAGAGTTATAAATTAGGTGTTCCGACCGCGCCAGTTAAAAAAGGTAGCGCAACCGATGATTCTGGCACCACCGTTATTTTTTGGCCATCTAAAGAAATTTTTGAAACTACCGATTTTTCATTTGAAACCTTATCTGCGCGTTTTCGTGAAATGGCATTTTTAAATAAAGGTTTAATTTTAACTTTGACTGATGAGCGAGCAGGGCACGTGGATGAAAAAGGAAACCCATTACATGTTAGATATGAGTACACCGGTGGAATTATAGATTTTGTTAAACATTTAAATTTATCAAAGGGTGAGACCCATAAATCAATTATTTCTTTTGAGGGTGAAGATAATAAAAACAAAATGTCACTTGAGGTGGCAATGCAGTGGAACACCGGATTTTCTGAATCTGTTTACACCTTCGCTAACACAATTAACACCCAAGAGGGTGGCACCCATGAAGAAGGTTTTAGAACCGCACTCACATCAATTGTTAATAAGTTTGGTGAAGAGTGGGGATATATAAAAAAGAAAGAGGATCGCCTAACTGGTGATGATGTTCGTGAAGGTTTAACTGCGATTGTCTCCATCAAAATAGGTGAGCCACAATTTGAAGGACAAACAAAGACAAAACTAGGCAATACTGAAGCTAAATCATTTACTCAAAAAGCCATGAATGATCACTTAACATCTTGGTTTGAAAAAAATCCAAGTGAAGGAAAAGATATTGTTAGAAAATCAATTGATGCCGCCGCCGCCCGAGTTGCAGCGCGTAAAGCACGTGATTTATCTCGAAATCGTAAAGGTTTATTAGAGGGACGTGGCATGCCAGGAAAGCTGGCGGATTGTCAGTGGACTGAACCAGAAAAGTGTGAGCTTTATATTGTTGAGGGAGATTCTGCTGGTGGTTCAACAAAAGGCGGACGTGACTCTAGATATCAAGCAGTGCTACCAATCCGCGGAAAGATTTTAAATGTCGAAAAGGCAAGAATTGATCGAGTATTACAAAACAACGAAGTACAAGCATTAATTACCGCACTTGGCACCGGCATTCACGATGATTTTGATTTAGCAAAACTTAGATATCATAAAATTATTTTGATGGCAGATGCTGATGTTGACGGTCAACACATTAGAACCTTGTTATTAACTTTATTATTTAGATTTATGAAACCATTAATTGAAAATGGTTTCGTTTACCTAGCTCAACCACCACTATATAAATTAAAGTGGGGCGGCAAAGAGCCAGTTCAATATGCATTTAGCGATAGAGAGCGTGACGGTTTTATTCAAATGGGATTAGACAATGGCAAGCGCCTACCAAAAGAGGATGGTATTCAACGATTTAAAGGATTAGGTGAGATGCCAGCAAAAGAGTTGTGGGATACCACAATGGATCCAGCAACTAGAGTTTTAATTAAAGTAACTTTAGAAGATGCCGCAGCAGCTGATGATTTGTTTTCAGTTTTAATGGGCGAAGATGTTGAATTACGTAGATCATTTATTCAGCGCAATGCCAAAGATGTTAGATTCTTGGATATCTAAGAGAAGAAAATTATGGATAAAACATTTACTGACAACGAAGGTGAACATGGGCGAGATCGCCAAGAGTCTGTTGACCTACAAGTTGAGATGGCTAGGTCTTATCTAGATTACGCAATGAGCGTAATTGTTGGCCGAGCACTTCCAGATATCAGAGATGGACTAAAGCCAGTACACCGCAGAGTTTTATATGCAATGTATGACGCTGGTTATCGACCAGATAAGGGTTATTACAAATCATCTCGAATTGTTGGAGATGTTATGGGTAATTACCATCCACATGGTGACACCGCAATTTATGACGCAGTAGTTCGTTTAGCGCAGTTCTGGTCACTTCGTTACCCATTAATTGATGGCAATGGAAACTTCGGTTCACCCGGTAATGATCCAGCTGCAGCGATGCGTTACACCGAAGCTCGCCTTGCACCACTTGCAATGGAGATGATGCGAGATATTGATGAAAACACAGTGGATTTCATTCCAAACTATGACGGCAGATCACAAGAGCCAACAGTTCTTCCTTCTAGATTTCCAAACCTATTAGTTAATGGTTCTGCTGGTATTGCAGTTGGTATGGCAACAAATATTCCACCACATAATTTAAATGAAGTAATTGAAGCAACCTGTTTTGCATTAGAAAATCCAGATATGCCATCAGAGCAATTGCT
>CANLHE010000020.1 GCA_947490605.1 Actinomycetota bacterium | reverse complement strand
GCAGCTATTGAGAGTGCAAGTGACTTAACACTTAGTTCTGCATTAGATCTGGGTGATTCATTAGATCAACTAATTAAAACTGGCACAGAGGTTATTGTTGATTTCACGCACCCTGATTCAGTAATGAAAAATCTTGAGTTTGCAATAACTAATGGAATTCATGTTGTAGTTGGTACTACAGGATTTGATGATAAAAAGCTCTCTGAACTAAAAAATTTGCTCTCCAAGAATACAAAAGTTGGCGCACTAATTGCTCCCAACTTTGGCCTTGGCGCAGTACTTATGATGCAGTTCTCTCAAAAAGCTGCCCAATACTTTGAAAGTGTTGAAATTATTGAACTTCATCATGCAAATAAAGTTGATGCTCCATCTGGAACAGCAATTAGAACTGCTGAGCTAATTACTGATGCTAGAAAGCAGAGTAAAAAAGGAGCGATGCCAGACGCTAGCAAAACAATTATTCCTGGAGCTAGAGGTGCAAAGGTTGGAGATGTGCCAATTCACTCCGTTCGCTCTCATGGATACGTTGCTCACCAAGAGGTAATTTTTGGTGATGCGGGTGAAACTTTAAGTATTAGACATGATTCGATAAATCGAGCAGGATTTATGCCAGGAGTTTTAATTGGAGTTAGAAATGTTGCAAAACATCCAGGACTAACAGTTGGTCTTGAAAATTATATGGAGGGAATGAAATGAGCGATATAACAATGTATGGAGCTGAGTGGTGTGGAGATTGCCGCCGTTCTAAGAGATTTTTAGATGCAAATAATGTGAAGTACAACTACGTCGATGTGGAAGCAGACGCTGTAGCAAGTGATAAAGTAATTGAGATTAATGGTGGCATGCGATCAATACCAGTAATTATCTTCTCAGATGGCACTCACTTAACTGAGCCTTCAGATATAGCTCTTAAAGAAAAACTAGAGGCTTTAAAAGTACTTTAAAACCAGTTGTAAATTGCGGCCGAAGTAATGGCTGCTGACACAACTACAATCGGAAACGGTGCTTTAAACTTTAAAGCAATAAGTGCTACGCCAACGCCAGCTAGACGTTGATCTATCACTAACTCCTTTTTATCTGCAAATGTTTGAACACCAACTAATGCGCTCAGTAGAACTATTGGGACCAAAGTATTTGTTCTTTTAAACCTTGGTTTATCTAGCCATTTTTCTGGAACGCTGTGGCCAAAATACTTATTTAAAAATGCGGTAACACTTGCGCCAATAACCGCTATCCATATTTGACTCATTTTTTCCACCCAAAAATGATGGCCAAAATTACAGTTGTAATTATTGGAACACCGGCAGGAGTAAGAGGTGTAAGTATTAATGCCCAAGAGATCGCAGCAGCCGATACTATAAATTGAGTTTTATTTTTAAGTCTTGGCCAAATTAGACCACAGAAGGCGGCAGGCACTGCTGCATCTAAACCCCAAACTGATGGATCACCAATTGCACTTGCGCCAAGTGCACCTAGGAAAGTAAATAGATTCCAAAATACATAAACACCGATACCGGTAATGTAGAAACCACGTTTTCTGTCAGCATCATTTTCCTGCAAAGTTGCAACCGCAGTTGATTCATCTATTGTGATTTGAGCTGCAAGAATTCTCTTAATTCCTTTAACTTTTAAAATTGGCGCCATTTGAAGACCGTAAAGTGCGTTACGAAATCCAAGCAAAGTCGCGGTCGCAATTGCACTAATTGCTCCACCACCAGCTCCCATAATTCCAACGACAGCAAATTGCGATGCACCAGAGAATAGAAGTAGTGAAAGTAAGCAGGTCTGAATAATTGAAAATCCGGCGGTTACTCCGGCAGCGCCAAAGGCGGCACCATAAAGCCCGACAGTGAAAGCAACGCTAAGGGCGGTGCGATCTATCGGGTTTGACCGAGGATTTATTGACACGCCGACACTTTAATCCAGCCATTCATCAATTACCAAAGATAGGGTCGCAACCATGAGTGATGAGATCGTTTTTCGTGAGGATATGTCGGTTGAGTTAGTTAAATCTAGCGCAAGCGATGCAGATGTTATTTGGGCTGCTCGGGTTTCAACCGCAGGTGATAAATCTCTAGAAGATGTTGGAAGTGATCCTTCAAAATCTGAAGGGCTAATTAATTATTTAGCCAGAGAGCGTCACGGTTCCCCGTTTGAGCACACATCAATGACCTTCTTTGTCTCTGCACCAATTTTTGTTTTTAGAGAGTTTATGAGACATCGAATTGCTTCGTACAATGAAGAAAGTGGAAGATACCGAGAGTTAAAACCAGTTTTTTACATTCCTAGCAAAGAAAGAAAGCTAGTGCAGATTGGTAAAGCTGGTGCCTACACATTTGTTGATGGCACGCCAGAACAATATGAAATTACCGTTAAATCAATTAAGGAAACTTGCATTTTGGCATATGGAAATTATCAGAAAATGTTAGATGCTGGAGTTGCTAGAGAGGTTGCCAGAGCAGTGTTGCCAGTAACTTTGTACTCATCAATGTATGTGACTATGAATGCCAGGGCCTTGATGAATTTTCTTTCCCTTAGAACTTCGCGAGATGGTTCGCATTTCCCGTCATATCCACAACGGGAGATCGAGATGGTGGCAGAGAAAATGGAAGCCGAGTTCGCCAAACTAATGCCTATTACCTATGGAGCATTCCAAAAATCAGGCCGCATAGCGCCATAAATAAGCGGTAGCCTTAAGCCATGCAAATCACTCCACCATTTGGCAGATTAATTACTGCCATGGTCACTCCCTTTTCAAAGAGTGGCGAGATTGATTGGGCTGGATTAGAAAAAATTGCAGCTCATCTTGTTTCAACTGGTCATGATGGAATTGCTGTTAACGGCACAACAGGTGAGGCACCAACCACCTCAGATGATGAAAAAGATCAAATAATTAAAGCGGTACGAAAAGTTGTTGGTGACAAGATTAAAATTATTGCCGGGGCTGGAAATAATGAAACCTCTCACTCAGTGGAGCAAGCACAACGAGCTGCTAAAGCAGGAGCTGATGGTTTATTAGTTGTTACTCCTTATTACAACAAACCACCACAAGCAGGAATTGAAGCCCATTTTCGGGCAATGGCTGATGCCACTGATTTACCAGTAATGATGTATGACATTCCCGGAAGAACTGGGGTGGAAATTGAGTCAGATACGATCGTTAAATTAGCAGAACACAAGAATATTGCTGCGTTAAAAGATGCAAAAGGAAATCCAGCTGCTACTTCTTGGGTAATTAAAAGATCCTCAATTCCAGTTTATTCTGGTGATGATATTTTGAATTTGCCATTACTCTCAGTTGGCGCAGTTGGTTTTGTATCAGTTTGTGGGCACACTGTTGGTGCAGAGTTAAGAGCAATGCTAGATGCATGGTTTGCTGGTAATTCAAATAAAGCTCTTGAGATTCATCAGCAATTACTTCCAGTATTTACTGGAACATTCCGCACGCAAGGTGCGATTCTTACTAAAGCAGCTTTAAATTTGATGGGACTTCCAGGCGGGTTTACAAGATTGCCACTTGTTGATGCAACTGATGCGCAAATTGCGCAGTTAAAGGTTGATCTACAAGCTGGTGGCGTTAAATTAAAGTAACTTAATGAATCATCCCCATCCAGGTCTGCCTTATCCTTCAAAGTTAGCTAAAAAAACTCTACGTATTGTTGCCTTAGGTGGCTTAGGTGAGATCGGTCGAAATATGACCGTCTTTGAATATGAGGGAAGATTACTAATCGTTGATTGTGGTGTTTTATTTCCCGGCGATGACCAGCCTGGAATCGATTTAATTTTGCCCGATTTTTCTTATCTTAAAGATCGCATGAATGATATCGAAGCAATCTTTTTAACCCATGGCCATGAAGATCATATTGGGGCTGTGCCATACCTGCTTAGAGAGCGCAGTGATATTCGCATTATTGGCTCCCAATTAACGCTGGCATTTGTAACACCAAAATTAAAAGAGCGCAGAATTACTGCACCAATGACTCAGGTTAAAGCTGGGCAGATAGAAAAAGTTGGTCCATTTACACTTGAGTTTGTAACGGTTAACCATTCAATTCCAGATTCACTTGCAGTAGCAATCAAAACAGATGCTGGAGTTGTTTTACATACCGGAGATTTTAAGATGGACAAGATGCCACTTGATGGCAAAGTTACCGATCTAGAAACCTTTGCAAGGTTGGGTAAAGAGGGTGTGGATCTATTTTTAGTTGATTCAACAAATGCTGATGTACCAGGACTTACTGTGGCTGAGAAAGATATCTATCCAGCTCTAAAGGAGGCGATTGCTAAAACTCCACGCCGGGTAGTAGTTACATCCTTTGCCTCTCATGTTCATCGAATTCAACAAGTATTAAATGCTGCGCAAGAGGCAAACCGTAAGGTGGCATATGTAGGTAGATCAATGGTTAGAAATATGAAGTTGGCAGAAGATTTAGGTTATTTAAAAGTTCCAACCGGTCTAGTTGTTGACTACAAAGATATTGACAGTTTTGGGGACAAAATTGTCTTAGTTTGCACCGGCTCACAAGGTGAACCACTCGCTGCATTATCTCGAATTGCAAATGGTGATCATGAGATTCAGGTAGGAAAAGGTGACACAGTCGTGCTGGCATCATCTTTGATTCCTGGCAATGAGAAATCGGTTTACCGAGTAATAAATGAGCTGACAAGATTTGGCGCACATGTAGTTCATAAAGGAAATGCAATGGTGCATGTTTCTGGCCATGCTTCTGCTGGTGAGTTGTTACATTGTTATGAAGTAGTAAAGCCAAAAAATGTTCTACCAGTTCACGGTGAGTGGCGACATATGAGAGCAAATGCTGATCTTGCTATGCAATCTGGATTATCAGAACACAATGTTGTTATTGCCGAAAATGGCATAACTATTGATGTGGCAAATGGGCATGCAGATATCTCAGGTTCAGTTCCCTGCGGTTATGTTTATGTTGACGGACAAAGTGTCGGCGAGATAACTGAAAGCTCTCTTAAGGATCGAAGAATTTTAGGTGATGAAGGATTTATTTCCGTCGTAGTTGTGATTGATTCTCAAAGCGGCAAAATTGTTGCCGGCCCAGATATTCATGCCAGAGGGTTTACGGAAGATAAATCTTTATTTGATGATGTTAAGGGAGATATTGAAAAGGCTTTGAGCAAAGCAGTTGCCGGCGGTTTCAATGGCACGCATCAACTTTCTCAAGTTGTTCGCCGAACTATTGGCAGCTGGGTTGGGGAGGAGCATCGTCGTAAACCGATGATCATTCCGCTAGTAATTGAGGTTTAGGAAAACAATTTATATTAACTTTCTCGGTAAAGTGCGCGCCGATTACGCGAAGTAATTAACTTATTCTTTAGGCTTATCTTCTTATGGCGAAGAAGAAAAAAAACTCAAAGGGCAGTTTTATTCTTGCTCCAATCCTGCGTGGCCTAAGTTGGGTTTGGCGTTTAATTTCGAAGATTCTGGGCAACTCCATAAGATTTATTTTTAGATCATCTAAAGAGTTAGATCCTGCGCATCAACGAGATGGAATTGCATTCTTTATATTCATATTGGCGTTAATAGCCACAGCTGGAACATGGTTTAAGTTAGATAACCTGTTAGGCAGATCGATACATTCATTTTTGTTGGGCGGAGTTGGCCGACTGGCATATCTTGTGCCGGTCATTTTTGTTTATTTTGCATACCGACTCTTTAAAACTCCAGATGAGTCAAATGAACTCGGTCGAATAACAATAGGTACGTTGTTACTTCTTACTAGCGCTACCGCGTTAATGCATATTATTAATGGCTCAACCGGAACCGGCGCGACAGCAATGCGTCAAGGAGGTGGCTGGGTTGGCTATGGAGTCTCTACCGGATTAGTTGCACTTGTTACTGAAATTTTAGCGATCCCAATCTTAATTATATTTTTTATCTTTGGTCTTTTAGTTATTACTAAAACTCCATTCTCAAAGGTTGTTGGCCAGATTGGCAAGTTATTCAAATTAGGTGGTGCTGGCATAAGTAATGCTAGAGCGCGCAGAGCTGAGAGATTAGTCGATGAAGATTTTGAGGTTAGCGAAAGCCCACCATTTGAAACTCCATTAGTGAAGGATCTTGTGCAGGAGTTTGAGCCGGAAGAATTAGATTATGAGGTTGAGTTAGAGGATTTTGAAGAGATTACTCAAGCTGTTCCAACAGCAACTAAAACAATTAAGTCTGAACACTCAAGGCCTATGCAGTTACTTCTGACTTCAGACTCAAAGTATGAATTACCTCCAGCTGATTTATTAAGAGGAGGTCCTGCGGCAAAAGGTAAATCAAAGGCGAATGAAACTGTTGTGGCAGCACTCAAACAGGTTTTTGAACAGTTTGATGTTGATGCCCAAGTTACCGGATTTATGCGTGGCCCTACTGTTACTCGATATGAAATTGAACTAGGAAATGGTGTAAAGGTAGAGGCGATTTCAGCCCTCTCTAAAAATATTGCATATGCAGTTGCAAGTGGTGAGATCAGAATTCTCTCGCCAATTCCTGGTAAATCTGCGGTCGGAATTGAGATTCCAAACTCAGATCGAGAGATTGTGGCATTAGGGGATGTGCTTAGATCATCAGTTTCTTCAGGTGATCCGCACCCAATGTTAATTGCTTTAGGTAAAGATGTTGAAGGTTCATTCTTATGTGCAAATTTAGCAAAGATGCCACATTTACTTGTCGCAGGTGCAACAGGTGCTGGTAAATCATCGATGATTAACTCGCTAGTTGTTTCAATATTAATGCGAGCAACACCTGATGAGGTACGCCTGGTATTGATTGATCCTAAGCGAGTTGAATTAACAAATTATGAGGGCGTACCCCATTTAATTGCGCCAATTATTACTAACCCAAAAAAAGCAGCAGATGTTTTAGCTTGGGTAGTGCGTGAGATGGAGATGCGTTATGACGATCTTGCCGTCTTTGGGTTTAGACATGTGGATGACTTTAATAAGGCAGTAAAGGCTGGAAAAGTAACACCACCTGCTGGAAGTGAGCGAACACTAGAGCCATATCCATATTTATTAGTCATTGTCGATGAGTTAGCAGATCTAATGATGGTGGCTGCTCGTGAAGTTGAAGATTCGATTGTTCGCATTACTCAATTAGCAAGAGCAGCTGGAATTCACTTAGTACTTGCAACACAAAGGCCAAGTGTTGATATTGTCACCGGCTTAATCAAAGCTAATGTGCCATCAAGATTATCTTTTGCAACCAGCAGCCTTGCTGACTCAAGAGTTATTCTAGATACTCCGGGTGCTGAGAAATTAGTAGGTCAAGGTGATGGTTTATTCCTACCAATGGGAGCAAGTAAAGCGGTTCGTATTCAAGGTGCTTATGTTTCAGAGCGCGAGATTGAGGCAGTGGTTAATCATGTGAAGGGTCAACTACAACCAGTTTATCGAATTGATTTAAATGCACCGATTAAGTCGCATGTTGTAACTGATGATGTTGGTGATGATTTAGATCTACTACTTCAGGCAGTTCAGTTAGTTGTATCTACCCAATTTGGTTCTACATCAATGTTGCAACGTAAATTACGAATTGGATTTGCAAAAGCTGGTCGGCTAATGGATTTAATGGAAACTCGCGGAATTGTTGGTCCAACTGAAGGATCAAAAGCTCGGGCAGTTTTGATTAACGCCGAGCAGATGCCAGATGTCTTAGAATCACTCAGAGGTAATCAGTAGTTCACCTTTGGGGTGAAAACAACGGGTGAAATCTTAAAACTGCAATTCTCAGGCGCGATGTCCCCAATACTGCTCTCAAAAATTATTGCGCAATCCCTGCCTTCGGTTCTACCCTTATACCTCCCCGAACAAGTCAGGTTAAATAGATGTCAGAAACTTCATCGCTACAGCAAGCCCGAGAGGCTGCTGGTTTAACCGTTGAACAAATTTCATCGCTAACAAATATTCCAAGTGCGGTAATTAAAGGTTTAGAAAATAACTCAGTGGAAGTCTGTGGTGGCATCGCATATGCACGCGGACACATTAGATCAATTGCTAAAGCGATTAATTCTAAATCTGGTAAGTCTGCAAAAATTGATGCAGATCTTTTAGTGGCAGAGATGGAAGCAATTCAAAGTTCAGATAGTCGGCCGATAATTGATCGCCTGGCTGAGAATAATGTTGCCGATAAGCAAAAAGAGAAGAAAAGAATGAAATTCGGAACACTTGCTTCAATCTCAGCGGCAGTTCTTAGTATTGGATTTGTTGCTCAAATTGCGATTAATAATGTTTCGGCGGTTAGCTCGGGAGTTAGTTCTGTTTCGGAGAAGTCACCATCTACTCAAGAAAACACCTCAACGATCTCTGTGCCAGCGGGAGTAAATTTAGTTTTAACTGGAGTTAATGGTCGCAGTTGGGTAGGACTTACCAATGCTGATGGCGCGAGTGTATTTAACGGCCAAATTTCTGCTGGGCAAGTTGTAACTTTTAATGATCCAAAGATGATTAAGGCAGTTATTGGAAATGCTGGTGCAATCAAGGTAAATGTAAATGGCTCTGATTTAGGAGTTGCCGGAGCCGAAGGTCAGGTAGTTCGGTTAGATTTTGATCCAAATGGGCAGCTGTAATTCAATAAAGTAGAAATTTATTGCTAGGTGCGCGGTATCCTTAGCGCATAGTGAGTTCTCAAACAATAAATCAAAAAACGCCACGCACTGTTGCGCTGGTTACCTTGGGCTGCGCGCGAAATGAGACTGACTCAGAAGAGTTAGCTGGCAGATTAGCCGCTGATGGTTGGGTACTAGTTTCTGATCCAGCCAAAGCTGAGATTGCCGTAATTAATACTTGTGGATTTATTGAGA
>CANLHE010000019.1 GCA_947490605.1 Actinomycetota bacterium | reverse complement strand
ACTGATTCCAATGCCGATGTTTAATATTTTATCTGGTGGTGACCATGCCAACCGCGCCATGGATATTCAAGATCTTCTAATCATTCCAACTGGGGCAAAATCATTTACCGAAGCCCTTTCTTGGATTGTGGCAGTGCGGGAGAAGACAGCAAAGCTTGGTAAAGAGGCTGGCTTTGTTACTAATTTAGTTGCTGATGAGGGCGGATTATCAATTGCATTTGATTCGATTGAAAAAGCTTGTGAGTTTGTAGTTAAGGCAATCGAAAAGGTTGGATTAAAGGTTGGCAGCGATGTTAATTTAGCCCTTGATGTTGCCTCAACTCAATTTTTTGATGGTAAAAATTACAACCTAAGTACTCAAGGTAAGAGCTACACACCAGCAGAGTTTGTTAAATACATCAACACTTTAGTTTCAAGCCAGCCAATTATTTCAATTGAGGATCCATTCGCCGAAGATGATTGGTCTGCTTGGCAGCACTTTATGCAGGAGTGCCCAAAGAAGCTTCAGGTATTAGGAGATGATCTATTAACTACTAATTTAGATCGATTAAATAAGGCGATTGCTGATAAGAGTGCGAATGCAATCTTGATTAAAGCTAATCAAAATGGCTTAGTTACCTCAACTTATAATGTATTAAAACAAGCCCGGGCTAATAACTTTAATACTGTGGTCTCTGCCCGCTCTGGTGAGAATGAGGACTCTTGGCTCTCTGATTTAGCAACTGGTTTTTCAGCTGGGCAAATTAAGGTTGGCTCAACCCATGGCAGTGAGCGAAATGCTAAGTGGAATAGATTGTTAGAGTTTGAAGCAACTGAAAGTACGCGCTTTTTAAATCCCTTTAATTAATGGGAGTGACGTGGCACGTAATCGCCACTGCTACCAACTAGGAAATCAAGATCTGCGCCAAGGTGTGCTTGTTGCACATGCTCGATATACATCTTGCTCCAACCGCGATCTGCCTTAGGTTTAGGTGCAACCCAAGCCGCTTTACGCTTTGCCATCTCTTCATCTGAAACAAGTAAATTTAATTTACGGTTTGGTACATCTAATTCAATCTCATCACCATCTTGCACAAATGCAAGTGGGCCACCAGCAGTTGATTCAGGTGAGACATGTAATACAACAGTTCCATATGCAGTGCCGCTCATTCTGGCATCTGAGATTCGAACCATGTCGGTAATACCTAGATCTAACATCTTCTTTGGCATTGGCATATTGCCAACCTCTGGAAATCCTGGATAACCCTTTGGCCCTGAGTTTTGCAAAACTAAAATTGTGTCTGGTGTTACTGGCAGATTTGGATCATCTGCAACCTTTAGATACTCCTCAATCTCTTTAAATACTAAAGCTTTTCCTTTATGTGTTAATAATTTTGGTGAGGCTGCAGATACTTTAATGATGGCACCATCTGGAGCAAGTGAGCCACGAACAACCACAATGCCAGCTCCTGCTGCTTGGAATGGTTCGTTAGCAGGTGTAATAACCTCTTTGTTCCAATTTTCAGCACCTTCGATATTTTCCTTAACAGTTTTACCAGTAACAGTTATGTGATCGGTGTGAATTAAATTAGCGATCTCCTTCATTACTGTTGGGACGCCACCGGCATCAAAGAACTCCTCCATTAGGAATTTACCGCTTGGCATCATGTTGGCAATAACCGGCACATCTTTACCCAACCGATCAAAATCATCTAATGAAAGTGGCACACCAACGCGGCCAGCAATTGCAAGTAGGTGAACTACTGCATTTGTTGAGCCACCGATTGCAGCCAGAATCTTGATCGCATTTTCAAATGCTTTCAGGTTTAGTACTTTAGAAAGCTTTAGATCCTCTTCAACCATCTTCACAATTCTGCGGCCAGATAGGTGAGCTAAGGTGAACTTGCGGGAATCAACCGCTGGAATTGCTGCAGCTCCTGGAAGTTGCACACCAAGTGCTTCAGTAACACATGCCATTGTTGATGCAGTTCCCATGGTCATACATGAACCTTGGCTACGTGCTGAACATGATTCCATCGCCATAAACTCTTCAAAAGAAATCTTTCCGCTTCTTACCTGCTCGCTATATTTCCAAACTAATGTGCCAGAGCCAACTGCTTCACCGTGGTAGCGACCATTAAGCATTGGTCCGCCGGTAATCATTAAAGTTGGTAGATCAACACTTGCTGCACCCATTAATAATCCAGGTGGAGTTTTATCGCAATTACCTAAAAGAACTACGCCATCTAATGGGTGAGAGCGAATTAACTCCTCAACCTCCATCGCAAGCATGTTGCGATATAACATTGTGGTTGGTCGCTGTAGTGATTCACTTAGTGACATCGCTGGAAACTCAAGTGGAAAACCACCAGCTTCCCAAACTCCGCGCTTAACTGCCTCTGCAACATCATCTAATGATCCATTACATGGATTTAACTCTGACCAGGTATTTGCAATTCCGATTACCGGACGACCATCAAAAACATCTGGGGCGTAACCTTGGTTGCGAAGACGCTCGCGGTGGATATAACCACCCTTATCTTTTAATCCAAACCAGTACTGGCTGCGGCGATCAAACTTCTCTTCGCTCACGCTCGCCCTTTCCTACTCTCAAATATTGAGAAAATCCCTATGTTAAGGTTTTCGTATTCTAGTTCATTAGCGCCAAAACTTCACCTCAACAGAAATGTGAGAATTATGAGAATCGCACGCTTAGGTCAGATCTATAAAGAAAAGCCAGCAGTTGTTGTCTCAGATACTGAAGCGGTCTTTGTTGATGATCTAATCAGTGATTTTAATCGGGTTGAGTTAGAAAACGGCGCCTTCGAAAAATTAGCCAAAGCTGATTTAAGTACTCGTCCTAAAGTAAAGATTGCTGATTACCGAATTGGCTCACCAGTTGCTCGGCCAACAAAGGTAATTTGTGTTGGTTTAAATTATGCAAAGCATGCTATCGAGAGTGGCATGGCAGCACCTGCTGAACCAGTAATTTTTATGAAAGCACCAGATACAGTAATTGGACCAAATGATGAGATTGTGGTTCCGCCAAACTCAATAAAGACAGATTACGAGGTTGAGCTTTGTGTTGTAATCGGTAAGAACGCTTTATATTTGAAATCACCAGAGGATGCACCTAATTACATCCTTGGTTACACAATCTCTCAAGATGTTTCAGAGCGTCACTGGCAGGTTGAGCGAAGTGGTCAATGGGTAAAGGGAAAATCATTCCCATCATTTAATCCAATGGGTCCTTGGATTGTTACCGCAGATGAGCTTGCAAAAAATAAATTAGATCCAAATAACCTTTCTCTTACCTGCACAATCGATGGTGAGGTAAGACAAAACTCTAGAACTAATGATTTAATTTTCGGAATCAATCACTGTATTTGGTATATCTCCCAATTCATGGAGCTAAAAGCCGGAGATGTAATTAATACTGGAACACCTGAGGGTGTTGGTATGGGCTTTAAGCCAGAAAAATTCTTAAAAGGTGGCGAGAACATTGTGACCACAATTGAAGGAATTGGCACAATCAAAAATAAGGTTGTTAATTACAAGTAATTAACTAATTGCTTTATTGCTGCGCTCTCCATTAATTACTCGCTCAATGCCATACGGGTTAGCATTTTGTAACTCTGCTGGCAGCTGATTATCTGGAAAGTTTTGATAAACCACAGGTCGAACAAAGCGATATAACGCATCTAAACCAACTGAGGTTGTGTGGGTAGATGATGCTGGCCACTGCCCACCATGATTTTGAGCTGCCGTTACCGATACTGCAGTTGGAAAACCATTCCAAATTACCCGGCCTGCTAACTGACTTAACTTAGCTACTAAATCTTTAACATTCTCACCAGCTGCAGCATGAAGAGCGGCGGTTAGTTGGCCTTCCATTGCATTCGCCACAGTTAAGAATTGATCAAAAGGTGCTCTAATAATTACTGAGGTTGGGCCAAAGTGTTCTTCAAGCAGGTCATGGTGATTTTTAACATCAGACCAGTTAACGACAAATATTGTTGGCGTAACACCGAAGCCATCTGGATTATTTGTGCCAGAGATAACCTTTAATCCATTTGACTTTGTCAGAGATGAAATTGCATCAGTAAATCTGCTAGCAATTCCTTTATTTAATAATGGTCCAACTTTTTGTGCTGCAACATGAGCTTCAACTTGGGAAATAAATTTGTCACCATTTGCATCATCGGGAACGATAATAATTCCAGGCTTTGTACAAAACTGACCAGAGCCAAGGAGTGCTGAATCCATCGCTGCCTTTGCTAACTCATCTGCTTTTTCTGCCAAAGCACCTGGCGTAAAGAAAACTGGATTTAAAGATCCCATCTCGGCATAAACTGGAATTGGTACATCTCTTTCTTGAGATAACTTTATTAACAATTTTCCAACCAGGCCAGAGCCGGTAAAACCAATTGCAGTTATCTCTGGCGCTTTAGCAAGCCAATGAGTGATCTCAGGATTTACACCCTGCACAATTGCAAACAGTTCTTTTGGAAAACCTTGTGAGGTTAAGCCTTTAATCACTGCTTCATAAACTAGTTGACTTGTATTTGGATGTGATGGGTGGGCCTTAACAATTACTGGACATCCAGCAGCAAGTGCTGATGCGGTATCTCCACCTGCAACTGAGAATGCCAATGGGAAGTTAGAGGCGGCAAATACTGCTACTACACCTAGTGGTTGTTGTGATTTGCGAAGATCAGGGCGGGCTACGGGAAGAAAGTTTGGATCTGCTAAATCAATTATTGGAAGCAAATGTCCACCGTTTTTAACTAAGTTGGCAAATGCTCTAATTTGAATAACAGTTCGCATTACCTCACCAGTTAGGCGAGCCATCGGAAGTGCGGTCTCTTGATTTGCAGTCTCAGCTAACTTTTCTTTTTGTTCTTCAATGGCGTTTGCGATTGCATTTAACAATGCAGCGCGCTGGGTTGGATTAGCTGATGAAAGTTTTGCCTTTACCGCATCAGCAGCTTTTATTGCCGCACTGGTTTGAACTAAATCCCACTCAGCAATTGGATTGCCAACCGGTTGGGCAGTTGCCGGATTCTGGGCGGTGAAAGTCTTGCTCATTTTCTAACTATAACTAAAGAAGTGAAAATTAAATATTCTGCCAACAAAAATCTCAATATCTAGGAGCGTTTCTAGTGCGCTCAATCTTTGGCTTTCGCATATTTCGCTTACTCCAGCAGATGTTGTGCCAGTGACGCCGGCCTTCTTGATCATGCTCTTGCCATGCGACAGTGTGTGGGGTGGCCATTGGTATTACTTGGTCACAACCAGGGCAGCGATAAGGTTTATTTGAAGTTGAACCACTTATTTTTCTAACCACAAATATTCCATCATCTGCTTCTTCAATTACTTCACTCGATGTGGTCAGATCCGACTCATCATCAATTATCGAGGGCTTGCTCTTGCCCTTTTTCTTACCTTTACGCTTATTCACAGGAGTATTCTCCCAATCAATTTAAGTATTTATTACCAATTACGGCAAGATGTCGCTATGAGCCTTGCCCCTGCAATCGAAGTTCGTGGCCTTGTTAAAAAATATGGCGAAAAGGTAGCAGTTTCTGGAATTGATCTAACTGTTGAGCGCGGTGAAATATTTGCACTCCTTGGCCCAAATGGTGCTGGTAAAACTACTACGGTTGAAATTTTAGAAGGATATCGAAGTGCAAATTCAGGGGATGTAAAGGTTTTAGGATTTGATCCAGCTACTAAAGGTGCTGCTGGTCAGCGATGGCGAAATCAAATTGGAATTGTTTTGCAATCAACCTCTGATGCGGCTGATCTTTCAGTAATTGAGACCATCTCACACTTTGCAAATTATTATGAAAAAGCTCGGGATGTTGATCAGGTAATTGATGAGGTTGGACTTCGAGAAAAAATTAATGCTAAAGCCAGAGAGTTATCTGGTGGGCAAAGACGCAGGCTTGATGTTGCACTTGGCATTATTGGATCCCCAGAACTTTTGTTTTTAGATGAACCAACCACCGGCTTTGATCCAGAGGCTCGTAGATCATTTTGGGATTTAATCAGAACTTTAAAAGCAGAGGGCACAACTATTCTGCTAACAACTCATTACTTAGATGAGGCCCAAGCACTTGCCGATCGCGTAGGAGTTATCAATGATGGAAAGATTATTGAGATTGCTACCCCAGATACTTTAGGTGGACGTAATAACGCACCAGCTCGAATCACTTGGCTTGAAAATGGTCGAGTACAAGAGATATTAAGTCAAAACCCAACTGAAGAGGTGCTAAAACTAAGTCAAAAATTTAATGGTCAAATCCCAGTGCTACAAGTATTGCGGCCGAATTTAGAGGAGATTTACCTTCGAATGATTGGTGAACTTAAATGAATTCACTAATACAAGTTATTAGAATTGGATTGCTACGTACAAAGCTTGAGTTGAAGCAATTCTTACGCCAGCGAGAATCAGTTGTCTTTACTCTATTCTTCCCAGTTATTTTGTTATTTATATTTGGCTCAGTATTTAAAGACACGATTGCCCCAGGAGTTACCTTCAGTCAGTACTTTGTGGCTGGAATGATCGCATCTGGTTTAGTTAATACTGGTTTTCAACAACTTGCCATCACAATCCCAATGGAACGTGATGATGGAACATTAAAACGCTTGCGCGGAACTCCAATGTCCGTAACTTCATACTTTATTGGTAAGGCACTTTTGGTAACAATTTTGATGATTATCCAAACTGCTTTGCTGCTTTTATTTGGAACCTTGATGTTTGGTTTAAACCTACCGACCTCACCTACCCTTTGGTGGAACTTCACCTGGTTAGTAATTCTAGGTAGTGCTTGTTCTACTGTCTTAGGTATTGCATTCTCAGTTGTGCCAAAAAGTGGTCGAGGCGCATCAGCTGTTGTATCTCCAATCGTAATTATCTTGCAATTTTTTAGTGGTGTATTTTTTGTCTTTACATCGCTACCAACTTGGATGCAACAATTTGCAGCAGTATTTCCGCTTAAGTGGCTAACTCAAGGAATGAGATCAGTATTTCTACCGGAGGATTTTGCGACTCAAGAGGGGGCCGGCACCTGGGAGATTGGAAAGACTGCAATAATTCTTGTTATCTGGTTAGTTGCTGGATTAATCATCTCAATTAGAACATTTAAGTGGAGTCGAGAATGAAGGTTAAGTTAGTAATTTCAATATTCCTCTCAACATTACTAATTTCAAGTAGCTCATATGCAGCAACTCCAACTCCAAAACCAACTGCTACCGCTAAGCCATCCCCAAAACCTGCGGCTACAAAATCAACCTCTACATCTAAATCTTCACCGTCAACAACAACCAGTAAGAAACCAACAAAAAAGCCAGTTAAGAAAAAGAAGGTGAAGAAGACTGCAACTCCAATTCCATCACCATCACCGGTTTGGCCACCAATTGGTTTTACTGCCAGTAGCGGTATTTATGCGAAAATACCAAGTGGTAAAGAGTTATTAGGCCTGATTTCGGCAAAGATTAAACTTGCAACAGATGTTAAGAAGTGTGAAACAAATGCATGTGGTGCGGTAATTGTTGCTGCTGATTTCATTTGTAAATGGTGGGAGATTAAATCCACAGTCTCTGGTATTGATCCATCTGACCCGAATAAGAAAGTGCTACTAGGCAGACTTCGTACAACATATGGCGAGCTTGGACCTAAAACATATGCAAATATTCTATTAATTAGTGATGAGCCACTATTTATGGCAACCACTACTGATCCAAGCACTGGACTACCAGCGGCGGCAGTTGCTAAAAATGGAATCGTGGTCGGAGGCATTCAAGCAATATGTCATAAATCAGCAACTAGTGAAACAATTCCAACTAATGTCTACACACCTGCTAAATAGAGATAGGGATTAAATTGCTAGGCGGAGTCAATAACAATCTATATTTAATCTCACTCTCGGGCTTCTTGGTTGTTGGGTTGCTAGCGTTGCTATTGCGGTGGGCTTATTCAAACAATAATTCATTAATTGAAAGAGATAAGAAGATCGGCAGTGAAGATGAATATGGTTTACTAAAGGTTGTTACCTCACCGAAAAATCATATTGAAGGTGAAATGCTTAGACAAAAATTGTTATCGGTAGGAATTAAAGCTACGTTATCGCAGACAAAAACTGGACCTAAGATTTTAGTTTTTGAAGAAGACTTAAAGATTGCAAGAGCCACGCTAAATTCTTAGCGGTTTGCTCCTGGCACCCAAAGTTGATCACCGATCTCTTTATTTGCATATCGCGCTAAAACGAAAAGTAAATCTGATAGGCGATTTAAATACTTTGCAGTAATTGGATTTACTCCGCCACCAAATGAGTGGATTGCATGCCAGGTTGCTCGCTCTGCTCTGCGAGTTACAGTTCTTGCTACATGCATTAAAGATGCGGCAGCTGTGCCAGATGGCAACACAAATGAGCGAAGTGGTTGCAAATTTTCATTGTATTTATCAATTTGGGATTCAAGATAATCTATTTGGGATTCTAAAACCCGCAATGGTTCATGGGTTGGATTATCGACAACTGGTGTACAAAGATCTGCGCCAACATCAAATAAGTCATTTTGTACTCTAATTAGCAGCTTGATAATTTCTTGATCTTTGATTTCACCCATTGCAAGAACTACACCGATTGATGAGTTTGCTTCATCAACTGTTGCATATGCCTCAATCCGTGGATCATTTTTAGAGGTTCTGCTCATATCCCCAAGTGAGGTAGTGCCATCATCACCGGTTTTTGTGTAGATACGGGTTAGGTTGACCATGACTTCACCCTACCTCAAGCAATTACAATGGGCTAATTATGGATCGCTTCCGAGTAGCAGGTGGGGCCAGATTAGCTGGCAC
>CANLHE010000018.1 GCA_947490605.1 Actinomycetota bacterium | reverse complement strand
GATGTTGCAGCTAAAGCACCAAACGCATTCGCAGCAAAGCGCATGCTCGGTTTGAAGTAAGGGAGAGATAAATGGCTAGAGTAAAACGTGGTGTTCATGCGGCGAAGAAGCGCCGTACAACTTTAGAGCGTGCTTCCGGTTACCGCGGGCAACGTTCACGTCTTTTTTCAAAGGCAAAAGAGCAGGTAACTCACTCTCTCGTTTATGCATTTAATGATCGTAAGGATAAGAAGGGCGATTTCCGTCGTCTGTGGATCCAACGTATCAATGCTGCAGCGCGAGCAAATGGCATGACATACAACCGTTTGATTCAAGGTCTAAAGACTGCTGGCGTAGAGGTAGATCGCCGCGTCCTTTCTGATCTTGCAACAAATGATCCAGCGGCTTTCTCACAATTAGTTGAGATAGCTCGCAAAAATGTTGTAACCGCATAATTATCTCTAATTAGATAGTTAGAGATGGAAAACATTACGAGCCTTAACTCGCCTCATATCGAGCGAGTTAAGGCTCTTATTGGTTCTAGGGGTAAGAAAAATCGTGAACTAGAGAATACTTTTGTCGCAGAAGGAATTCAGGTTGTTCGCGAGGCACTCTCTTCAAAGATGGCAGAGGGTCTGGCAGTTAAAAAGGTTTATGTAACCGAAGATGGTTTAAAAAGATTATCTGCAGATATCGGCGCTGAGGCACTTTCTAAATTTGAAGTAATTGAAGTTAGCGACCAAGTGATGAATGCAATGGCTGATTCAGAATCACCACAAGGCATTCTCGCCCTTTGCTCAACAAAGTCATTAAAAATGTCTGATTTATGGCAGATGAAGCCAAAGCGGATTGCATTTTTTTGGCAAATTCAAGATCCCGGAAATGCCGGCACAGTTATTAGAACTGCAGATGCATGTGGGTTTGATGCCGTAGTTTTATCTACTGAGAGCGTTGATATTTTTAATCCCAAAACTGTTAGAGCAACAGTTGGCTCACTATGGCATATTCCAGTAGTAGCTGATGTAAAAATTGAAGAATTTATTGAACAAGCACGTAGCAACTATCTTGAACTCTATGCATTAACTGGAAATGGCTCGCAACAATTTAATGCTGATTTTGTTGGCAAAATTAAGGACAAACCTTCAGCTTGGATATTCGGAAATGAAGCCAGAGGATTACCTGACCTAACCTCAGATCTAAATACCGTTGCAATCCCGATGAAGGGCTTTGCTGAGTCATTAAATGTGGCAAGTGCTGCGGCAATTGTCCTACATTCTGTTGGGCTCTCCTTATAGAATAAGCAGATTATGTCGTTACAACAGGGACAAATAGCGAGCGACTTAGCTCTTGCTCTAAAGGCGATCTCTTCGGCAACAGACCTTGAAGATCTTAAGCAAATAAAGATTGACCATGTTGGCGATAAATCAGCCCTTGCCAAAGCTAATCAAGCGTTAGCAACAATTGATTCATCCCAGCGGGCAGAGTTTGGAAAATTGGTTGGTAGTGCAAGAGGTGAGGTTAACCAAGCCTTTGAAAAAAAGAGTATTGAATTAGCAAATCTTAGAGATTCCAAGGTATTGCTCACGGAAAAGGTTGATGTAACTCTAAACGGACGGCGTACCTTAAAAGGCGGACTTCATCCATTAACTATTCTTACAAATGAAATATCAGATCTATTCATTGGGCTTGGTTATAAAGTTGCTGAAGGACCAGAGTTAGAGTCTGAGTGGCTTAACTTTGATGCTTTAAACATTCCGGCAGATCACCCGGCCAGAACTATGCAAGATACATTTTTCGTTGAACCGCTAGATGCAAAGTTAGTTTTACGTACCCACACTTCGCCGGTGCAGATTAGAACCATGTTGGATCAAAAACCGCCAATCTATGTAATTTGCCCAGGCAAGACTTATCGAGCAGATGAGCTTGATGCAACTCATACTCCTGTTTTTCACCAAGTTGAGGGATTGGTGATTGATGAGAATATAACTATGGCTGATCTAAAGGGAACTTTGGATTACTTTGCTAAATCTATTTTCGGCAGTGAAGTTACTACAAGATTGCGACCATCATTTTTTCCATTCACCGAGCCATCAGCTGAAGTTGACGTATTTTTCAATGGTCGCTGGATTGAATGGGGTGGCTGTGGAATGGTGAATGAGAAAGTTTTAGTTGCTTGCGGAGTTGATACTAAAAAATATTCTGGATTTGCATTTGGTATGGGGCTTGAACGAACTCTCATGGTTAAACATGGCATCACAGATATGCATGACATTGTTGAGGGCGATGTTCGATTCACACAAAGTTTTGGGGTCGGTAAAAGATGAAAATTCCTTTAAGTTGGTTGCGCGAGTACGTAACAATTCCGGCAAAATTAACGGCGGAGCAAATAGCACAGGCATTTGTAAATGTTGGGTTAGAAGTTGAGCAAATTGAATATCAAGGCAAGGATTTAAAGGGCCCGTTACTTGTCGGAAAAGTTCTTTCAATTGAAGAGCTATCCGGTCATAAAAAACCTATTAGATATGTTGGATTAGATCTAGGAGAGAAGAAAACAAGATTTGTTATTTGTGGTGCTCGTAATTTCAAGGTTAACGATCTTGTTGTAGTCGCAATTCCAGGTGCAGTGCTGCCGGGCAATTTTGCAATCTCTGCCAGAGAGACTTATGGCAAAGTTAGTGATGGCATGATTTGTTCTGCAAAAGAACTTGGTATCAGCGATGATCATGCGGGAATAATTGTTTTACCGGAAGGCAAAATTGGCTCGGATGCCTTAGCCCTATTAGATGTTTCTGATGTTATTTTTGATATTGCTATCAATCCTGACCGAGGATACGCAATGTCTGTTCGAGGTTTAGCTAGGGAGTTAGCTGGCTCACTTAAAAGTAAATATATTGACCCAGCTGATGCAAAGATCGCGAAGAAACTTAATAAAATTAAAAGTAGTAAAGCAGTATCTGTAAAAATTGAGGACAAGACGGGTGCAGATCAAATATTTATAAGAACCCTTGCCAAGGTAAATGTTAAGAAACCAACTCCTATTTGGATGCAGCGCCGAATAGAAAAATGTGGAATGCGCTCTATCTCTCTGGCTGTGGATATAACTAATTATGTAATGCTTGAGTTAGGTCAACCTCTTCATGCTTTTGATGCTGATCTGGTTGATGGTGGCCTTAGAGTTATTAGAGCAGGTAAGTTTTCGAAATTAACAACTCTAGATAAAATAGAACGAAAATTAAGCCCAGAGAATTTACTTATTGCGGATTCAAAATCAGCTTTAGCATTGGCTGGAACTATGGGCGGCCTTGCATCTGAAGTGACAAGCTCGACAACCCGAATTGCGTTAGAGGCTGCGCATTTTGATCCCATGAGCATTGCTAAGAACTCACGATTCCATAAATTATCTAGCGAGGCATCTAGAAGAATTGAACGCAATACCGATCC
The DNA here is from genome assembly GCA_947490605.1 of Actinomycetota bacterium. Next base: position 5,512 of record CANLHE010000018.1, on the reverse strand, counting down.
AGCATTGGCTGAAATTGCTTCAGCAAGAGCTGCATCTCTACTAATGCAATTGGCCGGTGCTGAATATGTTGGAACTACCCAAGCAATTGGGGCGATTAAGAAGCGGAAAGCAAAGATTTCAATCGCACAAATATCAAAGTTCATTGGATACGACTACACAGTAAAGCAAGTTAAAGATGCCCTGATATTAATTGGCTGCAAGGTAACGGGAAGTTCTGCAGTATTAACTGTTGAGGTACCTTCTTGGCGACCAGATTTAATAACTGCAGCAGATTTTTCAGAAGAGATTGCTCGATTAAATGGATATGAGTTAATTCCATCTCGTTTACCTGTTGGTAAAAATGGTGGCGGCCTTACTCAGATGCAGTATAGAAAACGCCAGATCGCAACCATGCTGGCAGATCAGGGATTTTCTGAGGTAGTTAATAGTCCATTCGTTAGCCAAGAGATGGTAGATCTACTTGGCTTTACTGGAGATCGAGCAAAATCATTTCGGATTGCCAACCCAATGTCAGAGGATTTTCCATTACTTCGAACTCATTTAATTCCAGGGCTTTTAACAACATTAAATCGCAATATCGGCCGAGGTGGTAAGGATCTAGCGATATTTGAGATCGGCACAATATTCAGGAATACCACCCCATTAGGTAAAGCATCTCTACCGGATACAAATAAACGGCCAAGTGCAAAGGCAATCTCTGATATTTATGCTGGCGTACCAAAACAAATGCTCTTTGTTGGCGCAGTTGCTGCTGGCGAGAAAATACTGAGCAACTGGCAGGGAAGTGGGCAACCATTTATCTGGAGCGATGCAATTGCAAAAGCAGTTGAGATAGTAGAGGCAACTGGAAATGAATTTGAGATAGTAAGTAGCGATCTTGCTCCATGGCACCCTGGCCGTTGCGCTGAAATTAAGGTTGGTGGAAAGCCAGTTGCTCATGCCGGTGAGTTACACCCAAGAGTTATTGCTGCTTTAAACTTGCCTGAGCGCACCTGTGCCTTCGCTGCCATATTAAGTGAACTACCGCTAGCTAAAGTCAGTGCTGCACCTAAGATTTGGAACCTTCCCGCCACCGTGCAAGATGTTGCACTCGTTGTTACAAATTCAGTTAGTGCGATTGCGGTTGAAAATGCATTAAAGGCCGGAGCCGGTGATTTATTAGAATCAATTACGCTCTTTGATCGGTATGACCAAATAGGTGATGGAAAAGTTTCTCTAGCTTTTACCCTTTCATTCCGAGCATCGGATCGAACACTTACCTCTGACGAGGTTGCCAAATATCGTGATCAAGCGATTGCTGCAGCGACCAAATCCTGTGGGGCGGTATTGCGTAGTTAATGTATAAATATGCGCCTATTTGCATAAATATACGAATAGGCTCTACACTTAAGTCATGAATATCGCAGTAGTAGGGGCCAGTGGTTACGCAGGCGGGGAGCTTCTACGTTTGCTTGCAGGCCATCCTAAATTTGAAATTTCTTACATTGCAGCTGGTTCAAATGCGGGTGAGTTCATTACAAATCTGCATCCACAGTTAACCAATTTTACTGGGCGTAAGTTTGAGACAACTAGCGTAGAAATGATAAATAAATGTGAAATCGCATTCATCGCACTTCCCCATGGTGAATCTGCCAAATTGGTCTCTGAGGTAGATAAGAGTGTAAAGATCGTAGATTTGGGCGCAGATTTTAGATTGCAAAACCCAGAGTCATGGAAGAAATATTATGGGGGAGAATATGCTGGAAGTTGGGTGTATGGATTACCTGAGCTAGTAGATCATAAAGAGATTTCAAAGAGTACTCAGGTTGCAAACCCTGGTTGTTACGCAACAGCGATAGCGCTCTCAGTTGCACCAGTTTTATCAATTATTGATAGTGAAGATATTGTGATCGTTGCAGCCTCTGGTACTACTGGCGCCGGCAGGAGTGCAAAAATTAATCTTATAGGTAGTGAGGTTATGAATAATTTAACCTCATATAAGTTTGGTGGAGTTCACCAACACACACCTGAGATCGAAGAGGTACTCTCAAAAGTCGGCAAAAAGGTTGTGAAGATTTCCTTTACGCCAATCCTTGCGCCAATGCCAAGAGGTATTTTGGCAACTGTTACTGCAAAGTTAATTGATAAATCTTCATCTGAATCCGTACGAGAGTTGTTTAGCAATTACTACAAAAATAGTAAGTTTGTAACACTGCTCCCTGCTGGCTCAATGCCGATGACTAGTGCAGTCCTCGGTAGTAATAATGTCCAAATTCAAGTAGCAGTTGATGAGCATGTTGGTCGGGTAGTTATCTCAACTGCCGTAGATAACTTAGGTAAAGGTGCAGCTGGACAAGCTATTCAAAATGCAAACCTGATGTGCGATTTTGCTGAAGATTTAGGATTACAGAATTTAGGTGTCAGATGATCGTAATCAAATATGGCGGAAACGCACTACCAAGTGATGATTCAGCTGATCCGGTATTAGAGGCGATTGCCGATGCTTTCTTGGATGGGGAGCAGATTGTTTTAGTTCATGGCGGCGGCCCACAGATTGATAAGGCACTGAACGAAAAGGGCCTCGGCAAAGAGAAGGTTGCTGGGTATCGAATCACTACAGCTGAGGTTTTTGAGGTAGTTCAATCAGTTCTAAGCGGAACGGTTCTGCGTTCAATTGTTAATTACTTAATTGGTAGTGAGGTCAATGCAGTCGGGCTAAGTGCCAGTGATGGTGGGTTAATTAGAGCGAAGAAATTTAAGCCGGTTATTGATGGCAAAAGTGTTGATATTGGATTTGTAGGACAGGTTGATGAAACTAATCCGATGATTTTAGAAAGTTTAATTACTGAAGGTTATCTGCCAGTGATCTCACCGGTAGCAGCAGATGAATATGGAATCGGTTATAACGTAAATGCAGATTTAGTAGCAGCAGCAATTGCGGGCGCGCTAAAAGCAGACGCGGCAATCTTCCTTACTGATGTGGATGGCATCTATCGCAGCTGGCCAGATAAATCTTCCTTGATAGATGAAATTTCAGTTGATGATCTTAAGAAGATCTCATCCACCTTTACTGATGGCATGATTCCAAAGGTAACTGCGGCTATTAGTGCAATTGATTTAGGCGCTGCCTCGGTAAGAATTGCAAACGGAACAGATCTTGCCTCGGTTTTGGATGCTTTAGATAATCGAGGCGGAACATTGGTGAGTGCATAATGGCAAAAGTAAATACACAATCTGCAACTGCACGTAGAGCGCTTGTGATCAAACTAGTAGATGATGAATTGATTCATTCCCAAAGTGATTTAGTTCGGGAGTTAAATCGAAATGGTTATTCAGTAACACAGGCAACTGCTAGCCGTGACCTTGAGGAGCTAGGTGCGGTTCGTGGTAAAGATAATGCAGGCGTTTTCCGTTATCAATTTATTTCAACCCCGGTAAGTAATAGCAGCAAAGGGTTATCTGAATTGATCCTTGGAATTGAATCAAGTGGGAATCTGTCAGTAATTAAGACTCCAGCTGGTGCTGCTCAGCTATTAGCTGGAAATCTTGATCGGGCGATGAAATCTGGAAAGCTCCATTCTGCAATCGGAACTATTGCCGGTGATGACACGGTATTAGTAGTTTCAAAATCTGCAACTGGTGGGGCATCGTTAGCTAAAGAGATCAATAAGTTATTAGGAGGAGCAAAATGACACTTTGGGGCGGAAGATTTAATTCAGCACCGGCAGATGCAATGGCTGCTCTTTCTAGAAGCGTCCATTTTGATTGGCGGCTTGCTCCTTATGAGATTGAGGTCAACCTGATTCATCTTAAAAACCTAGTTGAACAAGGTGTGGTCAGTAAGGAAAACGGCAAGAAAATCGAGAGTGCATTACTTGATCTCGCAAAAGATATTGGCAGTGGCAGTTTTAAATACTCTGATGCAGATGAGGATGTTCATAGCGCTATTGAGCGTGGACTTACTGAGCGTTGTGGTGAGGTAGGCGGTGCTATTAGAGCGGGCCGGTCTAGAAATGATTTAGTAGTAACTGATTTCAAGCTCTATTTAATTGATCACCTTCTTGAGATCGCATCTCAAGTTTCAGCATTAGTAAAAGTGATAAATACTCAAGCTGCAAATAACCTAGATGTTATAGCTCCTGGCTTTACTCATACTCAGCATGCTCAACCGATTACCTTTGCACAAGAGTTAAGTAAGCACTCTCACGCGTTATTGCGCGACATCGATCGAATTTTTGATTGGCTTAAGCGAAATAGTTTTTCACCATTTGGCGCTGGCGCCCTAGCTGGCTCATCAATTCAACCGAACCCAGAGAAGGTTGCAAAGGATCTTGGTTTTTCCGGGGCTATGGCAAACAGTATTGATGCGGTTGGGGATAGGGATTTTGCAGCTGAAGCATTATTTGATCTTGCGATGCTGGGCGTTCACCTTTCTAAAATCGGTGAAGAGTTTGTCTTATGGAGTTCAACTGAGTTTGGCTGGGTAAAGATCGCAGATGCTTATTCAACTGGCTCCTCAATCATGCCCCAGAAAAAGAATGTAGATATTGCAGAGCTCGCTAGAGGTAAATCTGGCAGATTTATTGGAAATCTAACATCGCTGTTAGTTGTCTTAAAGGGGCTGCCCTTTGCATATAACCGTGATCTGCAAGAGGATAAAGAGCCAGTCTTTGACTCAGTTGATCAGCTTCTTATTTTAATACCAGCTATTACCGGCATGATTGAAACTGCGCAGTTTAATTCTGCCGCTATTAGCAAGGGCGCAGCAGATGGATTCTCACTAGCTACTGAGATCGCAGATTTTCTGGCAAAAAAACAGATTCCATTTGCAACTGCTCATGAGGTAGCAGGTGAGTGCGTTAAGTTTTGTGAAAAAAATGGAATCGAACTTGATCAATTAAGTGATGCTCAACTTCTTTCAATTCATCCAGCCCTTACTGGTGAAGTAAAAGCATTTCTAAATGTTAACGGGGCGGTCGCCAGCAGAACCTCTTCAATGGGCACATCGCAAAAATCAGTAACCGCAGCCCTAGCGCAATTAAAAAAGGAAATATCTGCCGTAGATGAGGTTATTGCCAACCAACGCAAGCGTTTATCGGGCATGATCTGACCATGAGTAATGCTTTGCTAGAAGATCTTGAATGGCGCGGGCTGATTGCTCAAACCACCGATCGTAAAGAACTTGAGCAAGTGTTATCTAAGCCAATCTCCCTTTACTTAGGAGTAGATCCAACTGCGCCCAGCATGCACCTTGGAAACCTGGTGGTCTTTTTGGTTCTACGCAGATTCCAATTAGCCGGACACCGGCCAATCCCTTTAGTAGGTGGTGCTACTGGCTTAGTAGGAGATCCCAGTGGTAAAAATGATGAACGAACTTTAAATGAAGAGAAGCTAGTTGCTGAATGGGTATCAAAGATGAAAAAGCAGGTCGAGAAAATTATTGATTTTGATGACAAAAAAACTGGCGCAGTTATGGTCAACAATCTTGATTGGACCAAGCCAGTTTCAGCCCTAGATTTTCTCCGGGATATC
>CANLHE010000017.1 GCA_947490605.1 Actinomycetota bacterium | reverse complement strand
AATCTGTTTTCACTGAGTCATCTGACTAGGGTAGGTCTTGAGCATTTGCAATATTAGTAACTGGCTTAGGATCTTTTGGCATGCCATCAAAATATGGCGGCTTTCTTACATAGGTAGATTTGCTATCCCACTCAAAGGTATTACCAGTTGGAGTATCTAAGGATTTCCACCTCTTATCCCCTTCAAAAACTGATGCGTAATCTTTAGTAAACATCTCAGATGAGATTGATGCAGAAATTACATTTTCAATTTCAGCGCTAGTTGGCCAAATATCTTTCAAATAAACCGGCTTGCCATCGTTGTCATTACCAATTGGATCATTCTCAAAGTCATGATTCATAGATCCGGTCAACGCATAGGCAACAACCAAAGGTGGCGAGGCTAAATAATTCATCTTTACATCAGGTGAAATTCGGCCCTCAAAATTTCGATTTCCAGATAGCACTGCTGAAACCGCTAAATCATTCTCATTAATCGCCTTGCTCACCTCAACTGGTAGTGGACCTGAGTTTCCAATACAGGTGACACAGCCGTAGCCAACCAAGTTAAAACCTAATTTCTCCATAAATGGAGTAAGGCCAGATCGATCGTAGTAATCAGTTACAACTTTAGAGCCAGGAGCTAATGTGGTTTTAACCCATGGTTTACTGGATAAGCCCTTTTCGACTGCTTTTTTAGCAAGTAAAGCCGCACCAATCATTACTGATGGATTAGATGTATTAGTACAGGATGTTATCGAAGCAATCACAACATCACCATTTGCGACAGTTGTTTGCTTACCATTTACTTTTATATCAATCTTATTTTTGTTTGTCTTGTCCGTGAAATAGCTAGGTAAGACAGTTTGATAAGAACTCTTAGCATCACTTAGTGAGATTCGATCCTGTGGTCGCTTAGGACCTGCGATTGATGGAACAACTGTTGCCAAATCTAACTCTAATTTTTCAGAAAACCGTGGGGCAGCAGATGGATCGTGCCAAAGTCCATTTACTTTTGCATACTTCTCAACTAACTCAAGTTGCTCATTGGTTCTACCGGTAAATTTTAAATATCTAATTGTCTCTTCATCAATAGGGAAAATTGCACAGGTTGATCCGTACTCAGGTGACATATTTCCAATTGTTGCTCGGTTAGCCATTGGAAGAGCGCTAACACCAGGGCCATAAAATTCAACAAACTTTCCAACCACCCCATGCTTGCGAAGCATTTGGGTAATTGTTAAAACTAGATCTGTTGCAGTAGTTCCAACTGGAAGTTGACCATTTAGTTTAAAACCAACAACCTTTGGAATTAGCATAGAAACTGGCTGACCTAGTAATGCTGCCTCTGCTTCAATTCCACCGACTCCCCAACCAAGCACACCCAAGCCATTGACCATTGTGGTGTGTGAATCTGTACCAACTACCGTATCTGGGTAAGCACGAAGCTCTCCATTAACAACTCGACTCATCACAACTCTTGCTAAGTATTCGATATTTACCTGGTGAACAATTCCAGTTCCAGGTGGTACAACTTTAAATTCATCAAATGCAGTTTGACCCCAGCGCAAGAAGCGATAACGCTCTTTATTTCTTTGATATTCAATATCAACATTCTGTTCAAATGAATCTTTAGTTCCAAATAAATCTGCGATAACTGAGTGGTCAATTACTAACTCTGCAGGTGAAAGTGGATTTACCTTTGCTGGGTCTCCACCTAAATCAGCAATCGCTTCTCGCATAGTTGCAAGATCTACGATGCACGGAACGCCAGTGAAGTCCTGCATGATTACTCGAGCTGGCGTAAATTGAATTTCAGTATCTGGTTCAACTGATGGATCCCAGTTTGCAAGCTTTTTAATTTGCTCAGCAGTTATGTTGGCACCATCTTCGGTGCGGAGTAGATTCTCAAGTAATATTTTTAAACTAAATGGCAGATCCTTGGCCTCAGAAAAAGCAGTGATATCAAAAATTTCGTAACTTTTACCGGCTACTTCTAGTGTGGTTTTGGCCTTAAATGAGTTCTTACTCAATGCCCCATACCCACTTTCTATTTCTTAATGCTAATCCTATCTCTTTACTGGTGAAAATCCAGCCACGCACTCGATGTGCTGGGTCATAGGGAAAAGATCAAAGGCTTGAATGTGGTCTAACTTATATCCAGACTCTTCTAAAGTTTTTGCATCCCGAGCTAATGCGGCTGGATCACATGCAACATAAACAATTTTTCTTGGCCTAAATTTCACCATCTGCTGAATAACAACTTCACCAGCACCAGTTCTAGGTGGATCAAGCAAAATTAAATCAGCTCGCTTAACAATTGATAGCTGCTGAGCGACTAAACCCTGCAAAATCTTTACATTCTCTTTATTTAAGAATATTTTTCTAGCATCTGCCACCGCTGTTTTATCACTTTCAATTAATGTCACAAAGCCACGATCGCCAACTTCCTTAAGTATTGCAGCCGCAAATAAACCTACTCCAGAATATAGGTCGCAAACATTGTCACCATTTTTTATTGCAAGCTGGGCAAGGACTGCTTTTGTTAATTCGACTGGAGCAGCTCTATGGCTTTGCCAAAAGGAGACTGGTGAGATTTTGAAAGAATTTCCACCTACTTGTTCAACAATCTGAGTAGGTCCGCTAATACTTCTGCCAGACCTCATTACTGAAATTTCATTTGTACTAGAAACTGCCACCTCTACCCGAGCATCTGATTTCCAACTTCTAGCCGATAGCTCAGCAACATTCATTCGCTCATCTGCGATTAGACAATCCTTAATCTCAACTACCTCATTGCTTCTGGCACCAAAAAATCCAATCTCGCCATTTGGTGAGACTGCAAAATCCATTCGAGTGCGCCAATGCAATCCATTTGTTGGTTCGAGTGCTTGAACTCTTAAATCAAAACCTAAGGCATCTAAATCCATTTTTCCGATTCTTAGGAACTGCTCTTTAACGATTGAACTCTTGTAATCTCGTTGCGCGTTTATTTCAATATGTTGAAAATCGCAACCACCACAGCTGCCGGCATATTTACAGGGAGCTACCACCCGGCTTTCAGATGGATTTATTACTTCAATAACATCAGCATGCGCAATCTTTGAACTTACTGAAGTGATTTTAATCTTTACTAATTCATCTGTAATGCCATGACGAACGAAAATAACCTGTCCGTTATGACGTGCGACAAAGTGTCCACCATGTGCAACCGGGCCAATTTGGACCTCGATTACTTCACCCACTTTTAACCGCTCTTGAGCGTTTGATTCCATAGGAGTGAGCCTATGGGTGTAAGTTGTACTTTGTGCACGTAGTAATCATGGGTTGTGGTCGCGTCGGTTCGACCTTGGCAATTGATCTTGAAAAAGCTGGCCATACCGTTGCAATTATCGACCAAAATCGTGAAGCTTTCCGAAGATTGGGCGCTGACTTTAATGGCCGAACAATTGCCGGCGTTGGCTTTGATCGAGACACTTTGCTGGAAGCTGGAATTGAAAAAGCAGATGCATTTGCCGCTGTTTCAAATGGTGATAACTCAAATATTTTAGCGGCCCGCGTTGCTCGTGAAAATTTTGGTATTAAAAATGTTGTTGCAAGAATTTATGATCCAGGCAGAGCTGAAATTTATCAGCGTCTTGGTATTCCAACAGTTGCCACCGTGCTTTGGACTACAGATCAAATTATGCGTCGGCTAACTCCAGATGGAACTAAGTCAGAATGGCGAGATGCAACTGGCACAGTTCAACTACTTGAAGTTAATCTTCATAAAGGTTGGTATGGTGAAGCAGTTTCATTAATTGATAAAAATACTGATGCCAGAGTTGCCTTTATTACCCGATTAGGTGAGGCATTGCTTCCTGATGAACACACGGTGTTGCAAGAGGGAGATCTAGTCCATGTTTTTGCAAACGAAAAGAAAATAAATGCAATTGAAAAATCACTATCGAAATCACCAGAGGGTGCCTAATGAGAGTTGCAATTGCCGGAGCTGGAAATGTTGGTAGAGCTATTGCTCGAGAGTTGTTAGAAAACGGTCATCAAGTTCTGTTGATTGATAAGGATCCAAAAGCATTGAAAATGGATTCTGTTCCAAATGCAGAGTGGTTACTAGCTGATGCATGTGAAATTACCGCTTTAGATCAAGCAAAACTAGATGGCTGCCAGGTTTTAGTTGCCGCCACTGGTGATGACAAAGTGAATTTAGTTGCGTCACTACTTGGAAAAACTGAGTATGGCGTGCCTCGTGTGGTTGCTCGTGTTAATCACCCAAAAAATGAATGGATGTTTGACTCCTCTTGGGGTGTAGATGTTGCGGTATCAACACCAAGAATTATTTCAGCATTAGTTGAAGAGGCGGTAAGTGTTGGAGATGTAGTGCGTTTATTCTCATTCCGAAAGGGTGAAGCTAACTTAGTTGAAATTACCTTGCCAGATACTGCAAAATGTTGTGGCAAAACTGTATCTGAAGTTGAATTACCAGAGAACGCATCCCTTGCTGCGATAGTGCGCGATGGGCATGTGATTACACCAAAGGATCATGATGTATTTTCAGCTGGCGATGAACTGCTATTTGTAGCATCTGCAAAAGCGGAGGAAAAACTTAAATCCTGCTTTATTTAGTTAATTTTAGTTGTTGGCGTCCTTCTTAGTATTTGCCAAGTTCCCCAAGCAGTAGCAAGAAATAGTGGGTATCCCATTGCTAATCTCGCAGTTCCAAGGGCATTTATATTTCCGCTCTTATACAACGGATATTGCACAAGTAAGCGCGCAGTAAACATTGCTACCCATAACCAGCCAGCATTTATATAAGCCTTTAACCTGGCTGGGTCTTTGCGCCACATTAAATTCTCACCCAAAATCGGGCCAAGCATTAACCCTAGTACTGGCCACTTAACTAAATTTGTAACTAAATAAAACAAACCGTATGCCACATTTATATAAAGTCCAGGCAAGTAAAAATCTGCTGCTTCCCCACTTCGCTTTGAAAACAACGCGCAAATACCAACCCCGATTAAGCCAGAGAAGGCGTGCTGAAGTGTTTCTTTTCGCGCAATTCTTATACAAGTTAATAGTACGGAAAGTGCAACTGCTGCATAGATGGCAGCATTAGTATCTTTACCAGAAATATTGAAAACTATTAGAAAAAGTAAAGCAGGTAAGCCAGAATCAATTAAGCCGCGCTTGCCACCTAGCGCTGATATAACTTTATCTTTGTCTTCGTTGTGTCCGTCATAACTCATGAGCCAGTTGATCCAAATCCCCCAGTAGACCGCTCAGAGCCTGGTAACTCACTAACCTCAATAAACTCTGCGCGCTCGACTCGTTGAATAACTAATTGGGCAATTCGATCACCTTTTTTAAAAGAGACAGACTCAGTTAAATCATGGTTAATTAAAATAACTTGCAGCTCACCTCTGAAACCAGCATCAACCGTACCGGGGGTATTAACCATAGAGATTCCATGTTTTATAGCTAAACCAGATCGAGGGTGAACTAATGCCACAAAACCATTAGGTAAGGCAATACTAATTCCAGTTGGAACTAGCATTCGCTCTCCTGGTTTGATCGTAAAATCAATTCTGGTCGCAAGATCTGCGCCAGCATCTCCGCCTTTTGCGTATGAAGGCATTGGCACGCTTGGATCAATCCTTTTAATTAATACTTTTGTCATGGATTTATATCAAAATCTGGATCAACAAATGCCATTAATTCTGGGTGCTCTACCAGGTGATCCTTATATTGTTCAGTTAAATTCTTAATAAAATGCTCCATTGGAACTGATATAAATAATGCTTCTGCTTTAACAGCAACCTCACCAGTTGGTGAATCTAATCTTCCCTCAGCTTGGGTGTAGATCTTCCGCCCTGCTTGCCCAGTAATTCTGGCATCAATATAAAGTGTTCGGCCCATTGGAACTGGCATTAAGAAATCTGTCTCTAATCTTCCAGTTACTGCTGGTGTTCTGATTAACCACATCAACTTACCTAACGCTTCATCAAAGGCTAGGGAGAGCAATCCACCATGCGCTAACCCAGGTGCACCTTGATGTTTGTCGGTAACGGTAAATTTTCCAGTCAGATCTAACCCACTACCAGCGATTGCAACTAGGTGTAAGCCACTTTCATGTAATTCACCGCAACCAAAGCAATGCCCAAAGTGTGAAGGAATCTGTGTGCCAACCGCCGGAGCTTTCACATGACGATTCGGCATTACCGAATCAGCTGGCGGAGTGGTGCTGGCAATACGACCCATTGGTAAAGCGTATCCTTTATCTCATGGCAAGATCTAATTTAAAATCCGAGTTCGCCGAGCGAATTAGTTGGCCGCTGTGGCTTTGGCTCCTGGCGTTAATGATTCTTGCCTCAATCTATTTAACATTCTGGGCACCATTTGGAACTTTGAGCGCAACCGTAGTTTCACTTTTTTTTGCCATCGCACTGGTTTATAGCTGGCAAAAATCTCACCTTGAGATCGTTGTTATTAATAATTGGCTATATGTTGGTAATGCAAAAATTGAAAGCAAGTATATTAAGAAGGTTACCGTCTTAAAAAAGGAGGATTTCTTAAAGATTAGAGGACCTAAGGCAGATCCAGCCTGCTTTAACGCAACTAGGTTTTGGGTAACAACTGGAGTTAAGGTTGAAATAAATGATAAGAAAGATCCAACGCCATACTGGTTAATCTCAAGCAGAAAAGCAAAGGCTTTAGCTAAAAGCTTAAGTTAGTCGCAATCCTTACAAACTGCTTTAGGGCCTTCACCACGTACGCGTTGATTAATATGTTTTACTAAGAAGCAACGACCACATGTAAATTCATCCTCTTGTTTTGGAACTACCTTCACCGTTAACTCTTCGCCAGATAAGTCAGCACCAGGTAACTCTAAACTTTCGGCAGCCTCTGCTTCATCAATATCAACTTGCCCAGATTGGGCATCAGATCTGCGCGCCTTTAACTCTTCTAGTGATTCTTCATGTAACTCTTCATCGGTTTTTCGAGGGGTGTCGTAATCGGTTGCCATCATCCACCTCCTTGAGCAAATAAGTAAATCTATTCTTGGAGTAACAATTACTCCGACTGGGCGGATAATCCCCTAAAAGAGATAGATGTACCTAATTAACAATAGGCGTGTCGGAATTATTCCTTGCCTAACTCACGGGTGCGACGCTCAGCCTGCTCTTTTCGCCACTTTGCGATCTCACCATGATTTCCAGATAGCAATATTGATGGAACTTCAAGGCCGCGCCAATTAGCTGGCTTTGTGTAATTTGGATACTCAACTAATAGATCATCATTATTTCCAGAGATTGAATGTGACTCTTCTTTTAATGAATCTGGATTGCCAATTACGCCAGGAATTAACCGAGCAGTTGCCTCAATAATCACCATCGCAGCCACCTCACCTCCTCCTAATACGTAATCTCCAATTGATACCTCATGAACTTTAAAGTTTGATTTACTTGAGTAGTACTCACCCACCCTGGCATCAATTCCTTCATATCTACCGCAGGCAAAAATAATATGTTTTGAGCTAGCAAATTGTGAGGCCATCTTTTGATCAAACTTTTTGCCAGCGGGAGTTAAAATAATTAGGTCAACAGTTTCATTATCATTTGTAATTTCATCAATCGCCTCTCCCCATGCCACTGGTGACATAACCATGCCAGCACCGCCGCCATAAGGAGTGTCATCAACTGAATGATGAACATCCTTTGTCTGATCCCGAAGATCATGAATATTTATGGATAACACGCCCTTTTCTTGAGCTTTGCCCAGTAAGGACAAATTAAGTGGTGCTAAATACTCTGGAAAGATTGAGATTAGATCAATTTGCAACATCTAATAATCCTTCCGGTGGATTTACCACAATTTTCTTCGTTTCAACATCTATTGAAACAATTATCTGCTTAACCATTGGGATTAATACCTCTTTGCCATCTCTATCTACTGAAAGTAGATCTTGCCCAGGCAGTTTAACAATTTCACTAACTATCCCAACTAAATCACCAGATTGCAGCAAGACTTGTGAGCCAATTAATTGTTGAAAGTGATACTCACCCTCTGCCATATTATTGGTATCTACCTCGGCTGAAACTAATTGGTCTCGTAGCTCTTCAATTTGATTACGATCATTAATGCCTTCAAATGCTAGAAGCAGGACTTGGTTGTGCCAGCGAGATGATTTGATGCTTAGTTGTTTGCCGCTATCTAAAGCTAATTTATTACCAACTGCAAACCTTAAATCAGCATCATCGGTGCGAACTTCGATTGTTGCCTCGCCAAGAACTCCATGTGCGCGGCCGATACGACCTACGACAAGTTGCAAAATTAACGAACCTCGTCTGCCTCGATTAGATCGACTCGAACTGAGCGACCAGCGATTGCGCTGACCACAGTGCGAAGTGCTTTTGCAGTGCGACCATTGCGGCCAATTACCTTGCCAATATCTTCTGGATGAACACGAACCTCTAAAGTTGTTCCACCGCGTGAATTTTTCTCAGTTATGACAACCTCAGCAGGATTATCAACAATGCCTTTTACTAGATGCTCTAGTGCTTCATCAATCATTATTACTCGCTTGCAGTTGCATCAGCAGCTGGTGCTTCAGCAGTAACTGCTGGGGCTTCAACTACCTCTTCGGCTGCAACTTCGGTAACTGCAGCGGCAGCTACAACAACTGCAGCAGCCTCGCCTACCTCAGGAACAGAAACTTTTTTAGTAACTACTGGTGGCACATATGCTGGCTCAACAATAAGCTCGCCATCAGCGCCACGACGCTCTTTAATCTTGGTGGCCTTACCAGTTAATTTACGTAGGTAGTAAAGCTTTGCGCGACGGGCTGAACCGTGACGAACAATTTCAATTCTCTCAATTACTGGAGTGTGAACTGGGAAGGTTCGCTCAACACCAACACCGTATGAAATTTTACGAATAGTAAATGACTCACGAATTCCAGAACCGGAACGGGCAATTACTACGCCTTGGAAAATCTGGATACGGCTCTTGTTACCTTCAATAACTCGAACGTGAATTTTTAATTCATCGCCAGAACGAAAAGATGGGATGTCCTTGCGAAGTGAGGCGGCATCAACTGCATCTAACACGTTCATTATTTGTCCTAATCGCTAAAATATTATGGTCAATCAATTATTTTGAATGAGGCTGTATCTTGCCACGCCAGGGGTGATTAGATCAA
>CANLHE010000016.1 GCA_947490605.1 Actinomycetota bacterium | reverse complement strand
AATAAAAGTGCATGAGTCGTGCCAACTGGAATCTCTTCGATGTGGTGAGTAACAATCACAGTAGCTGGCGCTAATGGATCTCTAGCAAAGGTTTCAATTCGCTTCAATAGATCCTCTCGCCCTCCCAAATCAAGTGAAGATGCTGGTTCATCTAATAGCAATAGCTCTGGATCAGCCATAAGTGCGCGAGCAATTTGTACTCGCTTCTTCTCCCCTTCACTTAATGAACCGAATAGGCGATCACCTAATTCGCGAACACCTAGTGCGGTTAGTAAAGCCATTGCTCTTGACTCATCCCATAAGTCATAACGCTCTTGCCATCTGCCTAACATCGCATAAGCAGCGGTCAGCACCACATCCATAACAAGTTCATCATTCGGTAGTTGTTCAACCAAAGCTGAGGAGGTTAATCCAATTCTTGTGCGAAGTTCAAAAACATCAACTCTGCCAAGTTGCTCACCTAAGATTTTGATTGTTCCAGTGGTTGGATGAATTAACGAGGAGCAAATTTGCAACAAGGTAGTTTTGCCAGCGCCATTTGGTCCCAGGATTACCCACCTCTGACCCTCAAGAACTTGCCAATCAAGTGGACCAAGAATTACTCGCTCACCTCTGCGGACGCTGACATTTGCTAACTCCAATATCGCGCTCATAGGAGTGAAAGATACCCCGAGTAGGTGGTGAATATGGTTAATCTGACCCAATGCCGAATAAAAATCCCCCTGCCTTTACCGGACTTATTCTGGTTTCAGGCGAAGATCGTCCTGGGATTACGCAAAGTCTCATGAAGGTTCTTTCGCAATTTTCAGTGAGTGTTATTGATGTTGAGCAATTAATAATTAGAGATCGCCTACTTCTAACTGTTTTGATCACACTAGATGAAAACCATGCTGAAGCAGTGGCTGCGGACCTAAACATCTTGCAAGAGGCAATTGGTCTAGATATAGCTATTGATTTCGTCCACCATGAACAAATGAATGAGAAATCAGAGCTACTAAATGTAGTAATTATTGGCGAGAGCATAAAGCCAATTGGACTTGCTGCCGTTGCAGATGAAATTGGCCGGCTTGGTGGAAATATTATTGCAATACGTCGTACTGCCACTATCCCAGTCTTGGCAATCGAATTAAATATAAAGATTCCTAATAAATCCATAAAAGAGGTTCAAAGGTCTCTAGCTAAAGTGGCAATTACAAATCGAATTGATCTCGCAGTAGAGCCAAGTTCTCGGGCGCGTGAAGCTAAACGATTAGTCCTGCTTGATATGGATTCAACACTAATCGAGCAGGAAGTAATTGACTTAATTGCAAAGCATGCTGGCAAACTTGACCAGGTATCTAAAATTACTCAAAGTGCAATGGCCGGTGAACTAGATTTTGCACAGGCCTTATCAGCCAGAGTTTCATTACTTGCTGGACTTGATCAATCAGTTATTGAATTAGTCCGAAAGGAAATAACGTTAACAAATGGAGCAAAGAAATTAATAGAAACACTTCATAAGCAAGGCCACAAAGTTGGCGTTGTCTCTGGCGGATTTTTGGATGTAATTGAACCCATTCTTAAAGACTTAAAAATTGACTTCTATCGGGCAAATAAATTAGAGATCGTGAATGGAAAACTAACCGGTAAAACTGACGGCGAGATTATCGATCGCATCGCGAAATATAATTCGCTACTTGATTTTGCAAAAATTGAAGGAGTTGATCTATCTCAAACAGTCGCAATCGGAGATGGCGCAAATGATCTTGATATGATCGAAGCAGCGGGCCTTGGAATAGCATTTAATGCTAAGCCCAAAGTTGCCGCAGCTGCAGCAACAACTATAAGTACCTTAGATCTTTCAGCAGTGTTACTTTTAATGGGAATACAAACTAACCTCTAAAACTATTGCTTGCCAGATTCCTAAGTTTAACAATGGTTTCTGCTGGATCAGAAGATTTATATACAGCGCTACCAGCTACAAAACAATTTGCACCCGCACTGGCCGCTGTTTCGATTGTAGACTCAGATATTCCACCATCTACCTGTAATAAAGGGAATGCTTTACCTTCATTTATAAAAGCTCTAGCTTGGGAAACTTTTTCCATTTGGTCAATCATAAAAGATTGCCCACCAAAACCAGGCTCAACCGTCATAATCAAAAGTAAGTCCAATTCACTAATAAATTCTTTGACTTGAGTAAATTTTGTTCCAGGCTTAATTGCCAATCCCGCCTTTGATCCATTTGATTTAATGTTCGAAATTGTTTGTTTAACATTTATTGCAGCTTCAAAATGAAATGTTACAGAGTCACAACCATTTTCAGCATACTTTGGTGCCATAACATCAGCATCTTCAATCATAAGGTGAGCATCAACTGGAAGTTTTGAAAATGCAATAATCTCTAAAGCTCGCTTAAAATCAAAGGTGAAATTGGGAACAAATTTATTATCCATTATGTCCAAATGAAGCTGATCAGAGACTTTTGCAACTTTATCAATTTCACCTTCAAGGTCATCAAAATTTGCATTTAGAATGCTCGGGTTTATGAAAATACGGCTATCCATACCAGTATTTAACCCGCCTTTTCAAAGAGAACCATAAACATTGCATCAGATTGGTCTTGGTGTGTCCAAAGTTGAACTGATCCATCATCTTGAACACCTTGAGCATGAGCCAGAGCAAATGAATTAATCGGTGATATCTTCATATCTGAGTGAGTATCTAGGAAATCAATTACCTGGCCACGGGTTTCAGCAAGGTGTGGTGAGCATGTTACATAAGCAATTATTCCTCCAGGTGTTAACAACTGGTATGCACTTGATAAAAGATCTCTCTGCAAAACTACCAATTCCTTTAAGTCCTTAAGGGATTTACGCCATCTTGATTCTGGTCGCCGTCTAAGGGCGCCCAATCCAGTACAAGGGGCATCAACTAATATTCGATCAAATAATTGATCAAAATTACTTGGATTAGTTCCGTCAAAACTTACTACTTGCTGATTATTAACGACTCGCTTTACCAATTCTGCGCGATGCGGGATTGGTTCATTTGCTAAAAATTTAGCCGATGGATCTTGCTCTGTTAATGAATGGAACAAGTACGCAGCTTTGCCACCTGGACCAGCGCACATATCTAGCCAAGACAAACCTGGCTTTATGGTTGCTAAGAAATTTTCAACAACTAATTGTGAGCCTCGATCTTGTACACCCGCTCTTCTCTCAATAATCGGGGCGAACTCAGATGGAATACCAGGCAAATTCACTCCATTTGGGTAACCAGCTATTTTTGTTGCCCCTATCTCAATTAACTCGGTAATATTTGATTTTCCAGGCCAGGCCACAATATCGGGCGCTGCCGGTAGATTATTCGCAACAAGTAATTCTTCAACCTTTGCCCAATCCTTTAGCTGATCAAAAAATGATGAGATTATCCATTCCGGGTGGCTGTATTTAATAGCTAATTTCTCAATTATCGGTAGTTTTTCTAATTCAGAAAGATCATTTGAATCTGCAGAAATCTTTCTTAATATGGCGTTCACGTAGGAGGCTTTAGATTCACCAGTTACCAATTTCGCTACCTCAACAGTTTCTCCTACTGCAGCATGATCAGCAACTCGCATCTGAGTAATCTGGTGTGTACCAATTCTGAGCAGATCTATAATTTTTGCATCAATCTCATTAAATGGGCGATCTATAAACTTTTTAATTATGTAGTCATGCCGACCTTGCATGCGTAGAGTTCCATATGACAGCTCAGTAGTGAAGGCTTTATCAGCGGTATTCATCTTTGATTTTGCCAACAGCTCTGGTAAACGAATATTTGCGTAAGCACCATCATTATTTACTTGGTGCACTAATTCATAGGCTGTAAGCCGCGATGGATTTGGATTTGGTTTACCCAAGTTGCAGCCCTGACTTATTTGGTAATCCCCTAATAAACTCAGCAGCACTCATTTGAGATCTTCCAGCTGGAGTTAGAGTTTTGATCTCAACAACACCATTCTTAGCGCCAACCAATAAATGCTCATCGGTGATTAGAACCTCGCTAGGTGACAGTTTCTCGGTTCGGTTAGAGACTTCTAATGAATCAATTTTTAATCTAAGTTCCCCAAGTAATGTCCAAATTCCAGGATTCCCAGCTAACGCTCTATATCTATTAAAGATTTCACTGGTGTTCTCATACCAATTAATTTTTCCGTCATTTTTGTTTATTTTCGGGGCAAGTGTTACTCCGGTATTTGCTTGTGCGACAGGTTCGGTACCACCTTGGATTATCGAAAGGGATTGAAGTGCAAGATCAGATCCAATATTACTTAACCTCGTAAGCAACAGCTCAGTAGTTTCACCTGGTTCAATTAAAACGCTCTTACTTAAATATACTGGTCCAGTATCCATTCCTTTGTCCAGTTTAAATATTGTTACACCACTTTCTTTGTCAGCAGAAAGAATTGCCCATTGCACCGGAGCTGCTCCTCGCCATCTAGGCAAAGAAGAGAAGTGAACATTTATCCAGCCATGTTTTGGTAAGTTTAGAAGCTCTTCTGGAATTATTTGTCCATATGCAATTGTTATAACTATTTCGGGATTTAACGTTTTAATTAAACCTTTAAGGTGTTCCTGACCATCTGGCTTTAAGACATTAATACCATTTGACATCCCCCAAGATGCTAGCTCGTTTGGAACTATGTTCATTCCGCGTCCAGTTGCCTTGTCGGGGTTTGTAATCAAACCAATTAACTCATGCTCATTACTACTGGAAAGTAAAGAAATTAATGGTTTTGAAACATACGAAGATGAAGCTATAACCACCTTCAATTTACTAAAGACCTAAACCAAAAGTTGAATGCGGTGAAACCTTGATAATTGGAGAACTTCCATCTTTCGCTGCAACTCCGAACCATTCTGATTCACGGATCTCTTTCATAGCAATTTTTCTTTGATCTGATTTCATTCGATCGATAAAAAGTACGCCATTAAGATGATCAGTTTCATGCTGAAGACATCGAGCCAGTAGTTCAGTGCCTTCGACAATCACTGGTTCGCCATGCATATTGAAACCTTTAGCAACTGCTCTAAATGCTCTTGGAGTTTCATAGACTAAATCTGGAAAAGATAAGCAGCCTTCTTCACCTTCTTGCATCTCATCGCTTAGATCAAGGGTTGGATTGATCAAATGACCTATTGCATCATCTATATCCCAAACAAAAACTCGCAATGGAACACCGATCTGTGGTGCAGCTAGT
Source organism: Actinomycetota bacterium (assembly GCA_947490605.1). Next base: position 4,547 of record CANLHE010000016.1, on the reverse strand, counting down.
CCAGCACCAGGGGCTGCTTGCATTGTTTGAGTTAAATCTTCAACGAGTTGGCGAAGTTCCTTATCAAAATCAACTACTGGCGTGGCTGGAGTGACTAGAACGGGATCGCCGAATAATCGAATTGGTTGAATTGCCATAAGTAAATGATACTTCAGAAGGAAGGGCTATAAATCAAAAGGATCAAACCGAATGCAAAAAATTTTCCTACGTTTTAAGGCTTGGACCTTAACTACATCATCTAGTAGGTCAACAAGTACCGAACCCTCAGCCAGTTTAACTCTTATCAATAATTTGCTCTGATAGCTATCAATGGCAATTGGGCCAGTAATCTCGTAAGTTTTCTCAGTGCGCAAATTCTCCGCAAACTTAGAAATCTCGGGCTTATCCCCTATAACAACAGCTACTCGGTAAAACGGCGGTAACTTTGCTTTGTCTCTGCTGCTTAACTCTGAAGTGGCATTTGCCAGTGAATCTCCTCTTAGTAAGCATTGAACAGAAGGGTGATGATTTGGAAGGGATAAGAAAATTTCTGCAGAATTACTAGCCTTACTTAATAGAGAAAACCAGTGAAACTTTGCAATCTCTTCTGCTCTTAAAGAGGGTCGATTAAATATTTTTTCCCCGTCGAGCATAACAATTGATGAGTAAACTCCATTTGGTTCAGAGCCAGCAGTTGAAACAACTATATGTCGCCCATTTGGTACGGAAGAAATTTGTTTATTTCCGGATGAAACTAATATTGCAATCTTGGGAATTGCTCGCCCAATTTCCTCAGCTGTTCTTTCAATTCCTTTAGCAATTACAAATGGCCGATTATCTGCACAGAAAGAGCATTTCCAGTTTTTGTACTCTGTATGACACAAATAGCATTTTGGAATTTTCTTTGATCCATCAATTTGCAATTTACCGCCACATTCACAATTTGCAGTATTTCGACATTTAGAGCAGAGGAATAGATTTGCATAACCTTTTTCTGATACTGAAACAAGCACATTGCCGTTAGAAATTCCTTTTTTAATGGATGAAACATATAAATTGCCATTCTCATTGGTTAAGAATCTCTGAGTATTTTTCTGCTTATATAACTTCTTTTCAAGCCAACTTATCTCTATTAGTCGAGCAATCTCCAAAGAGTGAGAAGGCGAGATAAATATTAAAGAAGTGAAATGGTCTCTGAGTAATGTTACATCTCGGGTGTTCCAGCCTGGAGAGTGCAACTCGTAATGTGAACTATCTAAGTCTGATAAAACGATAACTGTGGCATTCTTTTCAAGTGGGGCAAATACTCCACTGCGGGTGCTAATTATTACTTTTGGAGACCTATACCGAGTTTTCAAAAAATTTCGATACCGAAGGCTTTTACTTAAGTGTGAACCAAGTTCAATGAATTGATCACCGAAGTGGCTGGCAAGTACAGCTGAAAGCGTAGAAATATCCTTTTCGTCTGGGACGATCAGCAATATTTGGCTGACCTGTGCCCTTAATTTAACAATTTCTAAAAGAAACCAATTTGGATCGGTAGCAATGGGAAAATTAATGCCCCACTTAAGTCGTTGTTTACTAAGCAATTGCCCAAAATCTGCCCTACCAATTAACTCTCGTAGCCCTGAAGAATCAAATGAACTCGCCTCAATTATTGAAGAATCAGATTCAATTAGTTTTTCTTCTTTAGCGACTCTACTTGGAACAGCTGAATTCAATACTGCCCAAAAACTGCCACCAAAACGATTTCTAACCGTCTCGATATGACTAATTACTGTCTCACTAACCATCCCACTTGGAGAGGTTAGGTCAAGTATCGGTTTTAACTTCTGAGTCTGATCACTTTTTTCTTTTCGTCCAACAATTAAGCCTTCAGCTTTACCAGACCCGAACTCAACTAAAACCTTAGTCCCAGTGACTGCACTTTCATCAAAGATCTCCGGGACTAAATAGTCGTAAATTCCTTCTAAACTAGAAACTGGAGTATCAACTAAAACTGATGCTATTGGTGAATTCTTTGAAACATTAGATAACTTTTGGGGTGCTTTTGCGACTGATTGCCGTTTTAATTTAAGTGGAGCAGCCACTGTTTATTTAACTAGAGCCTTTAGCGCATTTGCTCGGTCAGTTTTTTCCCAAGAAAAATCGGGTAACTCCCTACCAAAATGGCCATATGCAGCAGTTTTTGCATAAATTGGACGCAGAAGATTAAGGTCGCGAATAATTGCAGCGGGTCTTAAATCAAAAACCTCTTTTACTGCGTCACTTATCTTATCTAAATCAAATTTTTCAGTTCCAAATGTTTCGATAAACAAACCTACTGGCTGCGCCTTTCCAATTGCATATGCAACTTGAACTTCACAACGGTCTGCAAGTCCGGCAGCAACTACATTTTTTGCTACCCAGCGCATTGCGTAAGCTGCTGAACGATCAACCTTTGATGGATCTTTGCCAGAAAAAGCGCCTCCGCCATGACGAGCCATTCCACCGTATGTGTCTACAATAATTTTTCGGCCCGTTAAACCAGCATCTCCCATTGGCCCACCGATAACAAATCGGCCAGTTGGATTTATCAGTAATTTAACATTAGAAACATCGATTTTAAGGTCTTTTATTATTGGGTCAATTACAAATTTCTTTATCTCAGGAGCTAAGTTTTTTTCTAAATCAACATCAGGTGAGTGCTGGGTAGAAATAACAACTGTATTAAGTGCAACCGCATTATCACCTTGGTATTCGATTGTAACTTGAGTTTTACCATCTGGTCTTAAATAAGGCAGCACTCCATCTTTTCTAACTTTAGTGAGTTGCTGGGCTAATTTATGCGCCAGTGAAATTGGTAGGGGCATTAACTCTGGTGTGTCATTGCAGGCGTATCCAAACATTAATCCTTGATCGCCAGCTCCCTGAAAATCTAATGGATCGACTGAAGATGAAACTCTGCTTTCAAAAGCATCATTAACACCTTGAGCAATATCTTGGGATTGTTGGCCGATAGAAATTGATACACCGCAGCTGTTTCCATCAAACCCTTTTTCTGAGGAGTCATAGCCAATTTCAAGAACAGTGTCACGAACAATATTCATTACATCTGCATAGCCATCAGTTGTTACTTCACCAGCAACATGAACCTGACCAGTAGTAATTAAGGTTTCAACCGCAACCCGACTCTTTGTATCTTGTGATAGCAAAGAATCTAAAATTGCATCTGATATCTGATCTGCGATCTTATCTGGATGCCCTTCAGTTACTGACTCAGAGGTAAAAAGCCGATTTTTCATGGCCTTAACCTAACTTACTAACTAATTGATCCAGCAATATATCTGAAAGTGTGTCTTTAGATATTTCTGGTACTTTGATCACATTCTTCTGATTATCAATGATTAAACCCTCGGTTTTGTCGCTTCCAAAGATTGCACCGCCAGAAACATTATTCACATAAATAATATCCAGTGATTTACTAGATAATTTATCAAATCCACTTTGCTCAAGTGCTAATTCATTGCTACTTGTCTCGGCTGCAAAACCAACGATAACTTGGCCTATTTTTTTACTTTGAGATAGAGATTTCAAAATATCAGGATTTTTGTCTAATTCAACCGTACCAAGTGATTCTTTCTTTATCTTTGTATCTGAATAATTCGAAACTTTAGCATCTGCTACAGCCGCACTCATAATTAATGCGTCACAATGCGGAAATTCAACTGCCAAAACCGCTGCCATTTGCTCAGCTGTTTCAACTGCAGTAGTTGTAATTCCTTCGATGACCGGTAGATCAGTATTTGCAGTTACTAAATGAACCTGGGCTCCCCGGCTCGCTGCCGCCATTGCCAAGGCAAAACCCTGTTTACCAGATGATCTATTTCCAATAAATCTAATTGGATCGATCGGCTCTCTAGTTCCTCCAGAAGTAATTAATATTCGCTTGCCGGTTAAATCAGCACTTTGCTTAACTGTTTTGTTGATTGCTTCAATAATTTTAATGGTTTCTGGATATCTACCAACACCAAAATCTGACCCAGTCATACGACCATCATCTGGCTCTACTACATAAAACCCACGTTCCTTCAAAACTTTTACATTTTCTACTGTTGCTGCATTGCTCCACATTTCTGGGTGCATAGCCGGCACTAATATCTTTGGTGAAGTAGATGCTAAAACTATATTAGTCAGTAGATCATCAGCTCTGCCAGATGCCAATTTTGCCAACAGATCAGCGGTGGCAGGAGCTATAACAATTAAGTCACTCTCTTTTGCAAGTGAAATATGTGGAACATTTGTTACATCTGACCAAAGATCTGTAACAACATTTCGGCCAGATAAAGCCTCCCAGGTTGCTTTGCCAACAAAATTTAGGCTTGCAGCGGTTGGAACAACATCAACAATAAAACCTTCATCTTGCAAGCGGCGAAGAAGATCGCATGATTTATAAGCCGATATACCTCCGGCTACACCAAGTAGGAGCTTGCGACCACGGGGAAACATGGGCAGTTAATTAGCTGGCTGAATCAGCTGGCTTTGGTTCCAAGTTTTCGATTGTTAACAAGCCTTCATTAATTTCACGA
>CANLHE010000015.1 GCA_947490605.1 Actinomycetota bacterium | reverse complement strand
GTTTTTAAAGGTAGGCGCCAGTTATCCCATCCAGATTACCAACTAATTCCGGATGGAAATGATGTTGATACCGCCGTCGCCGAGTTTGCCGGAAAGTTTTTACCTGTCTATCCAGCAACATCAAAGCTACCTTCCTGGAAAGTAATGCAGTGTGTGAATCTGGCCCTTGAGTCAATTGATGATTTGCCAGATTATTTGCCAATTGAAATAGCGCAAGAGTTTAAATATCCAAGTTTAAAAAAAGCATTTCTTGATATTCATCAACCGCCAGATTTAGATTCAGCCGAAAATGCTAGACAACGACTTACCTTTGATGAGGCATTATTGTTGCAGTTATTGCTTGGGCAGCGGCGAAATGAAATTCTTAAGTTAAGTACTAAATCTAGAACTCCTAACACACCTGTTTTAGTTGCCGCTTTTGAAGCCAAATTGCCATTTAAGTACACGGCTGGTCAAATCGAGATAAATGCGGAAATTGAAAAAGATTTATCAAATAAATATCCAATGCACCGATTATTACAAGGTGAAGTAGGTTCTGGAAAAACTGTAGTTGCCCTTCGAGCCATGTTGTCTGTAGTTGACTCATCTGGTCAGGCAGCATTACTTGCACCTACTGAAGTTTTAGCGCAGCAGCATTATCGAACAATCACCAAACTACTTGGTGAATTAGCCCAAGCTGGCACTTTGCAAGCGGGCGCAATCGGTACCCAAGTCGAATTATTAACTGGCTCACTATCTGCTGCTGCTAAAAAAGAAATTCACGCAAAGCTTGCAAGCGGGCAAACCGGAATTGTGATTGGCACCCATGCACTTATCTCAGATGGTGTTGCCTTTGATGATCTTGGATTAGTTATTGTTGACGAGCAACATCGATTTGGTGTTGAACAAAGAGATGCGCTTCGCATGAAGGCTAAACAACCACCACATCTCCTTGTAATGACGGCAACACCAATTCCTCGAACTGTTGCAATGACGGTATTTGGTGATTTAGATATATCAACTTTGCGAGAGTTACCAGGTGGGCGAGTAGCAATTACAACTCATTTAATTCCAGTACTTGAAAAACCTCACTTTTTAAATAGAGCATGGGAGCGAGTTAAGGAAGAGGCTGAAAAAGGACATCAGATTTATATCGTCGCTCCTCGGATTGTTAACCCAAGTAAGAAATTAACTGAGCGAGAGATCGCTGCAGCTCAATTACTGGGCGAAGAATTGCTAGATAATGAAGAGATGACTGCGGTTGAAGAGTTGGCACCACAGCTTGCAACTGGAGCACTCAAAGGTTTAAAAATTGCGGTTCTGCATGGCCGGCTTTCCAGTGAGGTTAAAGAACAGACTATGAGTGCGTTTGCGCGCGGTGAAATCCAAGTATTAGTTGCAACAACTGTTATTGAAGTTGGTGTTGATGTTCCTAATGCTTCAATGATGGTGATTATGGACGCTGATCGATTTGGTGTTTCTCAACTTCACCAACTTCGTGGTCGAGTTGGCCGGGGAAGTGTTCCAGGACTTTGCTTATTAGTAAGTAATGCCCAAGAGGATTCACAAAGTATGAATCGCCTTCAATCTGTAGCTGCCACACTAGATGGTTTTGAATTAGCCAGAATTGATTTAGAGCAGCGGAAAGAAGGAGATGTACTGGGCAGATCTCAATCCGGGGGCAAGTCGCATCTAAGATTACTTAGAGTTTTGCGGGATGAAGACTTAATCCAAAGAGCTAGAGAGGTAGCACTTAAAATTTTAGCTATCAACTCAGAGATGGACCACTTGCCAGAATTAAAAGATGAGGTTGCAAAATTGCAAAGTGATGAAGCAGCAAGATTTATGGATAAATCATGAGTATGCGAATAATTGCTGGCATTGGAAAGGGCAGGAAATTATTTTCTCCGCCCTCCATTACTAGACCAACCTCTGATCGCGCCCGGGAGGGTTTGTTTTCTTCTTTGACATCAACATTTACATCACTGGAAGGACTTCACTTTTTAGATTTGTTCGCTGGCTCTGGCGCAGTTGGAGTTGAGGCATTATCCCGTGGTGCTGCTTTGGTGGAGGCGGTCGAGAGTAATCAAGTTAGTGCAGATGTTTGTAAACAAAATTTTGAATTGCTTAGTAGTCAGAGTGGAGTCGGAAAATTTAAGGTTCATTGTAAAACTACCTTTGAATTTCTAAACCACACCGCTAGTGAGCCATATGAAATAATTTATATCGATCCGCCATATGAAGTAGCAAATTCAGAGATTGAAAAGATATTGAAAAAAATATTGGCCTTAAATTTATTGAATAAACATGGTGTAGTAGCAATTGAACGCGATGCAAAAGCAAAATCATTCTCTTGGCCTGATGGATTTACTGAGGATAAAATTCGCTCATATGGCGCTGGGAGTATTCACTATGGCGCGCTAACTGAGCGCACGATTTGAGAAGAAATGGCTAACTCAGCAATTAGTTGCTAGCGTTTTATCCATGAGGCGTGTTGTTTGTCCTGGATCTTTTGACCCAATCACTAATGGGCATCTAGATATTATCGCTAGAGCTTGTACTTTATTTGATGAGGTCATAATTGCTGTTCTAGTTAATCAAACAAAGAGCTCACTATTTACAGTCGAAGAACGAATTGAAATGATCAGTGAGGTAACGAGTCGGTACAAGAATGTAACAGTTGATTCTTGGTCTGGATTGTTAGTTGATTACTGTCGGGCAAATAAGATCCCAACAATTGTTAAGGGATTGCGGGCAGTAAGTGATTTTGACTATGAACTACAGATGAGCCAAGTAAATCTTCAATTACAAGGAGTTGAGACACTATTTATGTCTACCGCACCATCTCATTCATTTTTGTCATCCTCTTTAGTTAAAGAGATTGCCAGTTATGGTGGGGATGTATCGGCATATATGCCCGCTGCCATTGTTGATAAGTTAAAATCTAGACTTAATCGGAAGGAATAAAAATGGATGTAGTTGAGAATTTAGAGGCAGCAATTGCTGCCGTTGAGGAAGCCCGATCTGTGCCGCTCTCAGCCTCTTGTGTAGTAAATCGACGCGAAATGTTGCAGTTGTTAGACCGAGTTAAAGTTTCGTTTCCAAATGATTTAGCAAAAGCAATTTCAATCCAACGTGATAAAGAAGATATTTTAGAGAAAGCGCATGAGCAAGCAGATGCAATAATTGCTCAAGCTCGTGATGAAGTTGCAAGACTAGTTGAGCAAACCACAATTGTTTCAACTGCTCGTAAAGAGGCTAATCGTATTCTGGCTGATGCCAACGCTGATAGTAAGAAAGATCGAGAAGAGATTGAGGCATATATTGACTCAAGACTTGCAACTTTAGAGGTTATTTTAAATAAGACTCTAGATGTTATTAGTAAAGGGCGAGACCAATTAGGCGGAGCTGATACCAAGCACGCACTATCTAATTTAAACAAGTAATTCATGGCTCGTTCAATTTTCATCTTTAATACCCATGACCTGCCACACCGTGCTGGTGAGATGCGTGAGTATGAGCTTGATCTAAAGATTAGTGAAGCAGTAGGTGTAGATCTGCTTTCGGTAAAGCCTGGTGAGGTGATCGAACTAGATTTAAGAATTCAATCTGTCGATGAAGGCGTGCTCGCAACTGGACAGGTAGTAGCAACTGCAACTGGTGAGTGCACAAGGTGTCTTGAGCCAATCCAGTGGCCAATTAATGAGAATTTCACCGAGCTTTATTACTACGAGATTGCTGCTAGCAAAGGCGGGGGCAAGAAAAAGGGCAAAGATAGATCTCGCAAAGATGAGGAGATTGATTTAGATGAGGATGATTTAAGTTTTATGGTTGGCGATGAGATTGATTTAGAGCTAGCTATTAGAGATGCAGTTATTTTGAATTTGGATATCAATCCACTTTGTACTGAAGATTGTGCGGGCCTTTGCCCTGGCTGTGGTGAGAAGTGGATCAGCCTGCCAGCAGATCATGCTCACACCCCAAATGACCCTAGATGGTCTGCCTTGAAGGATTTTCCGCTTAAAAGCTAAGCCGTTTTTACAACTTCGAACTTTTCGTAGATAATTCTCACCTGCACAAAGTGCATTCATAAAGGAGTAAAAACCATGCCAGTACCAAAGCGAAAAATGTCGCGAGCACGCACTCGCTCTCGTCGCAGCATGTGGAAGACAACTCCAGCACACCTTGCAACATGTGAACAATGTCAGCAACCAAAATTGCAACACACTGCATGTCCAACCTGTGGAACTTATAACCGTCGCCAGGTTTTAGAGGTCTGATCTGTACTCTGGCCTAACCGAGCAACTCGGAATTTCGGTTAAGGATGGGTTGCTTGAACTTGCACTAACTCACCGCTCTTTTTCTTATGAGGCTGGTGGAATTCCAACAAATGAGCGCTTAGAGTTTTTAGGCGATTCCGTTCTCGGATTAATTGTTACCGATGAACTTTATAAAAAATTTCCAGATTTAGATGAAAGCAGATTAAGCCCACTTCGTTCTGGGGTGGTAAATATGAGAGCGCTCGCACAGATTGCGCGAGATCTTAAATTAGGTGAGTATCTTCGAATTGGAAAAGGAGAAGAGAGCACCAACGGTAGAGATAAGAATTCAATATTGGCAGATTCATTAGAAGCATTAGTCGGTGCAATTTATCTAGAGCATGGTTACATAAAAAGTGCAGAAATTATTTTGAAGTGGATTGAGCCAGCATTAATTGCTGCAACATCGCAAGGCGCAGGTCTTGATGGGAAAACTGCTTTGCAAGAACTTGCAGCAGCGTTAAACCTTTCTGCCCCAGAATATGAGATTACAGAATCTGGACCAGATCATGACAAGAGTTTTATCGCTGCAGCAATTTTGAGCGGTGAAAAGTTTCCACTTGGACATGGCAAAAGCAAGCGAGAGGCTGAGCAATCTGCGGCAAAGATTGCACATGAACTATTAAGCATTAGAAACACCAAAAAGTAGAGTAGTACTTTCGAAAGAAATGCCAGAGCTACCAGAGGTTGAAACAGTCCGGGCTGGGCTTGAAAGTTATGTAATTGGTAGAAAGATTACGCAAGCAATAAGTTTTCATTCTCGAGCTATTAAACCGAGTTCAATTGCACCACTTTCAGCAATTGTTGGAGCAACAATTAAGTCAGTAAACCGCAGGGGTAAATTTCTTTGGCTCAGTCTTGACCGAGATTTCACCTTAGCTGCCCACCTGGGTATGAGTGGTCAATTACTTGTACAACCAAGCGATCACCCAGCACAAACACACTTAAGGGCAAAGATAGTGATCAGCGGCCGGAAAATGAGTAGTCGCCCGGTAGATGAAATTAGATTTATTGATCAGCGAACATTTGGTTGGCTCTCAGTTGAGGAACTTAACAATGGTGTGCCAACCTCTGCTAGTCATATTGCATATGATCCGTTTGAGCCCGAATTTAATTTAAAGCAGGTAGTTGCAAAAATTAGAGCGAAAAAAACTTCAATTAAATCAGCCATCCTAAATCAAGAGGTGTTAAGTGGAATTGGAAATATCTATGCAGATGAGTCACTTTGGCGAGCAAAGATTCATCCAGAGATTATTTGTGAAGATTTATCTGAAAATGAGATAAAGAAAGTTATCTCCTCAGCAGCTTCTGTGATGAAATCCGCAATTAAAGCTGGTGGAACATCCTTTGATGAGCAATATAAAAATGTAAATGGTGAGAGTGGATACTTTTCTCGGTCATTGAGCGTTTATGGGCGCCAGGGTGAACCGTGTTCAAGATGCCGCGCACCGATTGCCCGAATTGCCTTTGCTAATCGCTCCTCCCACTTTTGCCCGCGTTGCCAACGTTAGGTAGCACCGATTTCTACCCATTTTTAGATAGGTTTGCGCCATGTGGAGTGATTGGGCGAAGCTATGTATTTAAAGAGTATGAACCTAAAGGGGTTCAAATCCTTTGCCTCATCAACAACCCTAAATTTTGAACCGGGCATTACCTGCGTAGTTGGCCCAAATGGTTCTGGCAAATCAAATGTGGTCGACGCGCTCTCTTGGGTAATGGGAGAACAAGGCGCTAAATCATTACGCGGCGGAAAAATGGAAGATGTTATTTTCGCTGGCACTTCAGGTCGCGCTCCACTAGGACGTGCTGAAGTCTCAGTAACGATTGATAATGCTGATGGCGTACTGCCAATTGATTTTTCTGAAGTAACAATCACTCGTGTTTTGTTTAGAAATGGTTCATCTGAGTATTTATTAAATGGTGAAACCACCAGGCTTTTAGATATCCAAGAATTGCTAAGTGATAGTGGAATTGGCCGCGAGATGCATGTAATTGTTGGCCAAGGACAATTAGATGCAATTTTGTTAGCAAATCCTGAAGAGCGAAGAGCTTTTATTGAAGAAGCTGCAGGTGTACTAAAGCACCGAAAACGTAAAGAGAAAGCATTGCGCAAGCTCGATTCAATGCAAACAAACCTTGCGCGTATTCAAGATTTAACAGTTGAGCTACGCCGTCAACTTCGACCACTCGGCAAGCAGGCTGAAGTTGCGCGCAAAGCCTCGGTAATTCAATCAGATGTTAGAGATTCCAGATTACGTTTACTTGCCGAAGATCTTGTTCGCATGCGCTCTGAGATGGATGTTGAAGTTGCAGATGAAACAGTTTTGCGTGAGAGAAAAGAACTGGTTGAGCGTGAGTTAAATAGCGCACGCACACGTGAGATTGAGTTAGATGCAATTGCTGCAAGTGAAAACCCACAGTTAATTGCAGCCCAAGAGAATTTCTACAGATTAACTTCACAGCGCGAGCAAATACGTGGTGTGCAAAATCTATCTTCAGAACGGGCGAGATTTTTGGCGGAAGAAGCCGAAGAAGCAAAAGCAACTGGCCGTGATCCAAAAGCGTTAGAGGATGAGGCAAAATTACTTCGTACTGAGGAATCAACACTTGCAAGTCAGGTAAGAATTTCTCAAGAGCAATTAACTGTTGATTCAAACTCACTCAAAGCAATTGAAGATCAGTTAGCACTCGAAGAAAATCGCGTTTCCGCATCCTTACGGGCAATTGCAGATCAGCGTGAAGGAACAGCACGTCAAGAAGGTCACATTAATGGATTGCGATCTCGCATCGATGCAACTATGGGAGAGATAAATCGTTTAACTGAGGCAAAAAATTCTGCTGAAGGAAGATTAAAAACTTATCGTGAGGGTTTTGCAATAATTGAAACTCAAATTTCATCTCTGTCAGCATCTGAACCGGGCTTAGATGGGTTATTTAATAAATTAAAAATTGATTTAAAAGCTGCAGATGGTGAAAATAAAGTACTCATTGAGAAACTTCAATCAACTGAAAAACTTCGAGCTGGCTCATTAGGTAGATTAACTGCATTCAAAGAAATCACCGATCTAGTTCAAGCATCCGCAAATGCAGATTTGATTGAGAAGATCTCAATTCTGACCTCAAATTGTGAGGCAGAGGTTGCCAAGGTATCTGCAGATTGTGACCGAATTAGGTTCGAATTAAGTACCTCACAAGATAGCTTTAATAATGTTAATAGAGAGTATGAATTAGCACTTGCAAAGCTAAATGATTCTGATGCAGCAATGACTGGGTATGCCGAACAATTAGCAGTTGCGGGTCAAAATGTTAAGAACTCAAGCGATGAGGCAGATAGATTAATTACTGCATTAAATGCGGCAAATGAACAGCGCACATTTGACGAAAGAGATCTAGCCGCAGCAATTGCGCAATTTGAGTCTCATCAGACTCCAGTTGAACCAGATTTAACTCACTTAGAAGATCTTCGATCACAAGTTTCTACCGCAAGGTCAAAAGAGGTTGAGGCAAGATTAAATCTTCGAACAATTGAAGAGCGCAAAGATGCCGTTGAACAGCGTGCTATCGCATTAGAGAATCAAGCGCGATCTGAACGAGAGGCTGCATCTAAATCAATTTCTCGTCGAGAAAATCGTGCGCAAGCTGCAATAACAGCGCAAGAGATTGCAGATACTGCTTATGAAGCCCTTATTCAAATCGAACTTTCAATTTCTCGTGCTGGATCTGAACGTGAGCGGCTGGAGATTTCAAGATCAAATCGTGAGGGTGAAATATTAAGCCTGCGCACAAGTAGCAGAGAGTTAGCAATTGAATTAGAGCGGCTTACTTCAAGTGTTCACAAAGATGAAATTGCAAGAGCTGAACAACGACTTCGCATTGAACAACTTGAAACGAAAGCGGTTGAAGAGCTTGGAATTGATGTACAAACACTTATCACTGAGTATGGACCAAATAATGATGTTCCAACATTTTATGAGAATGAGCAGGGTGAGTTTGTTCCGGGTGATCTGATTCCTTATCGAAGAGATCAACAAGAGAAGCGACTTGCTCAAGCTGAACGTTCCTTAGCATTACTTGGCAAGATCAATCCGCTAGCACTTGAAGAATACTCATCACTTGAGGAGCGTTTGCGCTATCTTGCTGAACAATTAGAGGATCTGAAGAAAACCAAGAAAGATTTACTAGATATTATTAAAGAGGTCGATGATCGCGTGCAGCAGATCTTTACGCAAGCATATGAAGATACGGCCAGAGAGTTCGAAATTGTTTTTGCCAGATTATTCCCTGGTGGTGATGGAAAGTTAATACTTACAAATCCTTCAGATATGTTGACCTCTGGCGTTGATGTTGAGGCTAGACCTCCTGGAAAGAGAGTTAAGAGATTGTCGCTGCTATCAGGTGGTGAAAGATCCTTGGTTGCGGTTGCATTATTAATTGCAATTTTCAAAGCTCGGCCATCACCATTTTATGTAATGGATGAGGTTGAAGCAGCACTTGACGACACAAACCTAGGACGCTTACTTGGAGTGTTTGAAGAATTAAGGGAGAAATCGCAATTAATTATTATTTCTCACCAAAAGCGAACGATGGAGATCGCAGATGCACTTTACGGTGTGACTATGCGAGGTGATGGCGTCAGCGAGGTTATCTCTCAGCGCATCCGTGAAGTTGACGCAGTTTCTTAAAAAGTAATGAGCTTATTTAAACGTTTAGTTACAGCCCTTCGTTCTGGATCAGTATCAGCTGATGAGTGGGATCAAATTCGCGCGAATCTAATTAATTCAGATCTAGGGGTGAAGTTAGTTGATGAGGTTATTGAAAAGGCTAAATCTGCCAAACCTGATGATGCAAAGGCCGCTATTACCCAGGTAGTGAGTAATTGGTTAAGTAGTAAAAGTCGAAATATCCCGAAAAAATCTGATCGAGTTAATACAGTTTTAGTCGTTGGCGTAAATGGAACTGGAAAGACAACCTCTGTTGCAAAGTTAGCTAATAACTTAAAAAATAATGGGGAGACAGTTTTACTAGCTGCAGCAGATACCTTCAGAGCTGCTGCAACAGATCAACTGCAAACCTGGGCGACTCGGATAGGTATTGAGGTGGTAACTGGTGAGACAAATAGTGATCCAGCCTCTGTGGCGTTCTCAGCTATCGGTAGGGCTAACGAATCAAATTTTAATTTTTTACTTGTTGATACGGCGGGTAGGTTACATACCAAGCAAAATTTAATGGATGAATTAGGCAAAATTATTAGAGTAATTGAGAAACACTCACCAGTTGATGAGATCCTTTTAGTTATTGACGCTTCTACCGGTCAGAATGGTATTAGCCAGGCTTTAACATTTATTGAAGCAGTCAACATCACTGGTTTAATAGTTACTAAGTTAGATGGATCTGCAAAGGGTGGGATCGCTCTGGCAATTGAGAAATTAACTTCTGTACCTATCAAATTTATTGGCACCGGGGAGGCCCTCTCAGATTTAGCCCCGTTCGACCCAGCCTCATATATCGCTAGCCTTTTTGAATAAGTAACATACATTTAACATTTAAGACCAAACCGTCACTCATCTGAAACCTAATTAACCACCTGATTTAACTCAGCCTAGCCATAGTTGCACCATCTCAAAGGCGAGGTTTCTTTCAAATCAATTATTAGTTCTTTAATAATTTAGCAATGGAGATTAGATGACCGATATAGTGCTTAATACCGGGGACACTGCTTGGGTTTTAGC
>CANLHE010000014.1 GCA_947490605.1 Actinomycetota bacterium | reverse complement strand
TCAGTTACTAATAGGAGTGCGTATCCATATAGACGGTTCCAATACGCAATCACCTTAATAACCTCTTCCGCCTTATCCTCAGGATAAACACCATTTCTTACCACTGAAAACCAAGCGATAAGAGTTAATGCCAGGCCGTAGATTGCATAAATTAATCCAAGTACGAAAAGTGGAATAGCTAAAAACCATTTAACTAATGGCATCCAAGGCGATAATTTCTTACCACCCTCAATTTCTGGATAGAGCAACTTAATCTTTTGATTAGCTTCAATCGATGGATAATCATCGGTTAGTACTAATAAGTATGCAGTAACGCGGTTACTTAACTCTAGTAATGCCTTGTTGAAGGCTAAAACATATGATGGATAAACATTTCTAAATAACAGCGACAGCACAACTGGAAGCACAAAAATTCCGCCAACTACTCCCATCATGTCGCCAGAGAACTCGGAGAAGCTAGATAGGAAAATTAAGGCTGGAAAGGCAATGAAAATTCTAAATAGCGCAGTGTTTTTATCTCGGTTATCTAGATCAACATGTATTTCAGTACGAATTTGATTGCTCATAGGTTGAGCATACCTATAGAACTGGTAAATACCTGTTTAATTCATAGGCACTGACCTGCTTGCGGTACTCATCCCATTCAGCCCGCTTATTT
Source organism: Actinomycetota bacterium (assembly GCA_947490605.1). Next base: position 9,432 of record CANLHE010000014.1, on the reverse strand, counting down.
AGCAGAACATACTCAAATACATCATCACCTAGAGTTTTCTTAACTAATTCACTCTTCTCCATCGCGCTAATTGCCTCAGCCAAATCTGTTGGAAGTGGAGTTGGATTACTTTCCTCTTTTAATTCATACTTACCCTCAACGCCAGCAAGACCGGCAGCAATTATTACTGCAAATGCTAAATATGGATTACAAGCTGAATCTGGCGATCTCACCTCAATTCGAGTTGATGCTTCCTTCTTTGGTTTATAGGTTGGAATGCGAACCATCGCATTGCGATCATTTTGTGCCCAGGTTGCAAATGCTGGTGCTTCCCCACCGCCACTTAATCTCTTATATGAATTAACCCATTGGTTTGTAATTGCAGTTATCTCTGGCGCATGTTTAATAATTCCAGCAATAAATGATCGGCCAACTTTAGATAATTGCATTGGCGCACCCTCTTCATAAAATGCATTTTTCTCACCCTCAAATAAAGAGATATGAGTATGCATCGCAGAGCCTGGATGATTTGTAAATGGCTTTGGCATAAAGGAAGCAAAAAATCCTTGATCTAATGCCACCTCTTTAATTACATGTCTAAATGTCATGATGTTATCTGCAGTAGATAAAGCATCGGCATATCTAAGATCAATCTCTTGTTGCCCAGGAGCTCCTTCATGGTGTGAGAACTCAACAGATACGCCCATTGCTTCTAGCAAAGTAATTGCTTGGCGACGAAAGTCATGACCAACAACAGATGGAGTGTGATCAAAGTAGCCAGCAGAATCAACTGGCACTGGCACCTCACCAGCTTTTGGTTCATCTTTAAATAAGAAGAATTCAATCTCAGGATGTGTGTAACAGGTGTAACCAATCTTTGCTGCTTTTTCTAAAGTTTGACGTAATACTCTTCTTGGATCAACTGATGCTGGGCTGCCATCTGGCATGGTGATATCACAAAACATTCTGGCAGCTCCTGGAGATTCAGTTCGCCAAGGCAAAATAGAAAAACTTGCTGGATCTGGTTTTGCCAACATATCTGATTCAGTTACTCGAGCAAATCCTTCAATGGCAGAGCCATCAAAGCCAATACCTTCGGTAAAAGCGTTTTCTAATTCAGCTGGTGCAATTGCAACGGATTTTAAAAATCCTAAAACATCGGTAAACCAAAGTCGGACAAATCGAATGTTGCGCTCTTCTAAGGTGCGCTGCACAAATGCTTGTTGTTTTGTTAAATCACTTGGGGAGGTCATAGGGATATTAAAGCCTGTGATGATTACGGCTATGTTAACTAATTTAAGCGTAGTTAGATAGCGAAAAACTCCGATGAATCCACCATCGTGCGGGCCGGAACACTTTTAGTGACAACTAAATTGGCATTAATCCGAACACCCTCGCCAATATTAATATCACCTAAAACTCTTGCCCCAGATCCAATCACCACATTATTTCCAATAGTTGGATGGCGCTTGCCAGCATCATTAGTTCGAGCACCCAGTGTTACATCGTGATAAATCATTACATCATCACCAACTACTGCAGTTGCCCCAATTACTACCCCCATGCCGTGATCGATAAAAAATCTTCTACCAATCTTTGCGTTGGGATGAATCTCTACTCCAGTTGCCGCCCTTATCCAATGTGAGTAGATCCGGGCAATTAACTTTAATTTAAGATTCCACAGGAAATGGGCAATCCGATATCCCCAAACTGCGTGCAAACCGGGATAGGTAAGTAACACCTCAAGCCAATTGCGCGCAGCCGGATCTTGCCTAAGTGCGGCCTTAATATCTTCAGTAATTCGGTGCAGCAATTTAGGTATTCAAATCTGCAAATAAAATTGTGGATAGGTATCGCTCGCCAAAGGAAGGAATGATTACCACAATAGTTTTACCAGCAAACTCTGGCCGTTGTGCTACTTGATGCGCAGCCCAAAGCGCAGCACCTGATGAGAGCCCAGCTAAAATTCCCTCTTTGGTGCCAGCCTCGCGAGCATACTTAACAGCAATTTCAGCATCAGCATCAAAAATTTCATCATAGATTTTTCTATCTAAAACTGGTGGTATGAAGTTTGCACCAATACCTTGCAAAGGATGCTTACCAGGATCGCCACCATTTAAAATCGGTGAGGCAGCCGGTTCAACACCAAATATTTTTATCGCAGGATTTTTAGATTTTAATAATTGGCCAACGCCAGTGATTGTGCCACCTGTACCGATACCAGAGACAACTGCGTCAACTGTGCCATCGGTATCTCGCCAAATTTCCTCACCAGTTGTTCGGCGGTGAATCTCAGGGCCGGCCTCATTTTCAAATTGGCTAACGTAGACAGCGCCAGAATCCTTATAAGTTTCAGCTTGCGCTACCGCACCCCTCATGCCTTCAGCTGCTGGAGTTAAAATTAACTCTGCGCCAAATGCTCTAAGTAATGCTTTGCGCTCACTAGACATTGACTCAGGCATCGTCAAAATAGTTTTATAACCGCGAGCTGCTCCCACCATTGCAAGTGCAATACCGGTGTTTCCACTAGTTGCCTCAACAATTGTGCCACCAGGCTTTAGTGCACCTGATTTTTCAGCCGCATCCACCATCGCAATTGCTAAGCGATCCTTAACAGTTGAGGTTGGGTTATAAAACTCAAGCTTTGCCAGCACAGTTGCACTGGAGTTAGTCATAATCTTGTTTAGCTTTACTAACGGGGTGTTACCAAAGACTTCAGTTATATTGTTATAAATTTTCATATATTCTCCTTGTAGGTTTGATTTAAGTAATTTTTAAGGCAGGTAAAACAGATGGGCTATGCCCAAGAAAAAAGGTTTTTGCCTTAGCAACTAGTTGAGGTTACGCGTGCAAAATCAACTACCCGGCAACGGGTGAAGTACCAACGTTTGATTGTAATAAGTTGGTTAGTTGAGTGAGCCATGGGTAAATAATAGGAAAGATCTTTATTAATCACTAATTGCAAACAGTTTGCGTGTTCTTAAACCACGCTTAAAATTAATTAAGACTCATTCCAATGTGAGGTAATCGGCAACCTTCGATCCTTACCGAAAGCCCGGCTTGAGATTTTAGTTCCTGGTGGATACTGCCTTCTCTTATATTCAGCCCGATCTACTAATCGAACTACCTTATCTACCAGATCAGCATCAAAGCCGGCCGCGAGCGCAGCAGGACGACCCCCATCTTGATCGATATAAATAGTAAGAATCTGATCCAATACTTTGTAATCAGGAAGTGAATCGGTGTCTTTTTGCCCCGGGCGAAGCTCAGCACTTGGCTCCTTATTAATTGAGTTAACTGGAATTGGCGGAGTATCTCCTTGCAGAACTGCTAACTCATTACGCCACTTAGCTAGCTGCCAAACTTGAGTTTTATAGAGATCTTTAATTGGCGCAAAGCCACCAACGGCATCGCCATACATTGTTGAGTAACCAACTGCTAACTCGGATTTATTTCCGGTGGCAAGAACTAAATGACCTTCTTGATTTGAAAGCGCCATCAAGGTAGTTCCGCGAACTCTGGCCTGCAGATTCTCTTCTGCTACCCCATCAACTCTTAGATTCTCAATAAAGTTTGCCACCATCGGGGCAATCTCAATGATTCGATAATTTAAACCAATATTAGAAGCTAACTCTTTGGCATCACTTAATGAGTGATCAGATGAGTACTTACTTGGAAGTGCCACACCAAATACCCGATCTGCCCCAATCGCATCGGCTGCTAAGGCGGCAACTAAGGCTGAATCAATTCCACCTGAGACACCAAGGAGAACTGATTTAAAATTATTTTTCTCAACATAATCTCGCAGGCCAAGTACTAGCCCCTGCCAGATCTCATCATTTTCACCAAGCCTTCCAGCTACACCAGTTTTAATCTTTTCATACTTTAAAATTGGTGGATTAGAGATAATTAAATCTGGATCACTAGAGGAGATGCGCACATCTAGATCAATCACCATTAAGCCCTCTTCAAATTGTGGAGCCCGTGCAATTACCTCTCCAGCAGAGCCGACCACAATAGTGTCGCCATCAAAAACTAAATCATCAGCTCCCCCAGTCATATTTACATAAGCAAGAGGTGCGCCAATCTCAATTGCCCGCTGTTGCACAAGTGCCAACCTTGCATCATATTTATTGATCTCAAAGGGTGATCCATTTGGAACTAGCATCAAGCCGATGTTTCGCTTTGCTAGCTCTGCTACCGGCCCACCTGATTGCCAAATATCCTCACAAATTGCAATTCCAATATCAACGCCACAAACTCTTACAACCAATGAATGATTGCCGGGTGTGAAGTTTCGATACTCATCAAAGACGCCGTAATTAGGTAGGTGGTGTTTGATGTAGGTGGCAACAATCGCGCCTTGATGAATTACCGCTGCGCAATTTTGTGGCTTGCCTGCATCACTTTGGCCTAAAAAGCCAACGATTAAAGTTAAATCACCATTTCCTTCATTATTAATTCGCGTCGCTAACTCATTAATTGCATTAATGGAGGCTGCTCTAAATGAGGGCCGGTTTGCTAAATCCTCAACTGGATAGCCAGTTAAAATCATCTCTGGGTATACAACTACAACTGCGCCAGCATTGGCCGCATCAAAGGCGTGCTTAGATATTAGATCGCTATTATTTTTCAGATCTCCAACAGTGGGATTGATCTGCGCTAGCGCTACTCTGATCTGACCGGTCTGGCTCACTTTTCAAGAGTACCTCAGGTAGCGCCTTGGGCGCAGTTTGGGTTAAAGTATTACTACCTAGCAAAGACAGGGACCTAGTTATAGGCCTTGATCTTAAGGAGTATCAATGAGCAATGCTCAAACCTCTCGTATCTCAATTGCCGATTTAGCTGCCAAAAAAGCAGCAGGTGAAAAGTTTGCCATGCTAACTAGTTATGAGCAGATGAGCGCTGCCATCTTTGATGAGGCGGGTATTCCAGTTTTATTGGTGGGAGATTCGGCCGGTAATAATTTTCTTGGATTTGAAAACACTATTCCGGTAACCGTTGATGAGTTAATTCCGATGGCTAGGGCGGTAGTAAACGCAAGTAAAAATGCGATGGTGATCGCCGACTTTCCATTTGGCTCCTATGAGGGCTCACCGGAACAGGCCTTAGCAACTGGAGTTAGATTTTTTAAAGAGGCAAAGGTGGGAGCCGTAAAACTAGAAGGGGGCGCAAAGGTAGTTCCCCAAATTAAGAAATTAATTAGCGCCGGTATTCCAGTGATGGGACACATTGGTCTTACCCCCCAATCTGTCCATGCCTTAGGTGGTTTTAAGGTGCAGGGCCGCGGTGATGATGCAGCCCGAGTTATGGAAGATGCCAAAGCGTTAGAGGCCGCTGGTGTTTTTGCAATTATTTTGGAGGCGGTCCCGGCTTCACTCGCTGCCGAAATAACTGCGCAACTTTCGATTCCAACTATTGGAATTGGTGCTGGCAAAGATTGTGATGGTCAGGTTTTAGTTTGGACAGATTTGATGGGACTTACCGAGAAGATGCCAAAGCTTGCGAAGGCGTATCGAAATATGCGAAAAGAGATGCTAGATGCGGTGGCTGAGTTTGCCTCTGATGTGGCAGCGAGTAGATTTCCTACTAAAGATCAGAGCTTTGATTAATTAATTATTAGGAGGGCCTTGAAAGCAAATCTTGCGATTGATTTCTCACCCTTAAAGCGTTATCCAGATTTTCGCCGCCTATGGCTATCTGGCTTGATCTCCTACTTCGGCTCGATGTTTACCTATGTCGCCCTTCCCTTTCAAGTTAAAGAGTTAACTGGCTCCTATCTAGCAGTTGGCTTGATTGGTTTAGTTGAAATTATTCCATTGGTGGTCTTTGGCCTCTATGGCGGGGTGTTAGCCGATCATATGGATCGAAAGCGGATGATCTGGATGACTGAGTTTGCCGCTCTTTTCTTATCGACAATCCTGTTAACTAACTCCCTTCTGCCCTCACCAAAATTAGCGGTGATTTATATTGTCGCTGCCCTCTTCTCTGCAGTTGATGGTTTGCAGCGGCCAAGTGCGGATGCGATTTTGCCAAGATTGGTGGAACATAAAGATCTACCAGCAGCTAGTGCGTTAATGAGTTTGCGTTGGCAGATTGGAATGGTCACAGGCCCTGCCCTTGCTGGTGTTTTAATTTCAATCGCTGGCGTTAGTGCTGGATTTATCTTAGATATTCTCACCTACTTTTTAGCACTCTCTATTTTGATCAGAGTTAAGAATGTGCCACCTATGAAAGAGAGTGAAAAACCTTCATTTTCCAGCCTGGTGGCTGGGGTCAAATATGCAACAAGTCGTAAGGATTTAATGGGTACTTACCTAGTTGATTTAGCTGCAATGTTTTTTGCAATGCCAACTGCACTCTTTCCATTTTGGGCAGAGCAGGTTGGCGCCCCTTGGGCACTTGGTTTGTTCTATGCCGCCGGAACTATTGGCTCTATTTTGGTAACGCTGACTAGTGGCTGGGTAAAAACTTATACCAAACATGGTCGGGCAATCTTTTTAGCTGCCCTTGGTTGGGGAGTAGCAATTACTTTGGCCGGAGTTTCCAATAATCTATTTTTAATTTTGCTATTTCTAATTCTGGCTGGGGCTAGCGACATGGTCTCTGCCCTCTTCCGTTCTACTTTGTGGAACCAATCGATTCCAGATGAGTTCCGGGGCAGATTGGCCGGAGTGGAACTTATTTCTTACTCCGTTGGACCACTGGGTGGGCAAACTCGTGCCGGCTTTACTGCAGAACTCACCTCACTGCGCACTTCAGTCATATCCGGTGGCCTGCTTTGCATCGGTTTTGTCACGCTATTTAGCTCTTTACTGCCAGATTTTCGTAAATATGACAGTGAAACCAATAAATTTGCCGTTTTGGAAGCAAAAAAACGTAAAACTGCACCAAATAATTAACTCACCAGTAGGTTTTTGGTAATTTTCGGCAAATATTTGCCAATATTTATTAAAAAATGCATAAAAAATTAAAAAAAGAAAGTTGCGACACGCTTCAAATATATTGCCAAATAAGTGGAAAGTTTTGCCATTTAGTGACACGCTTATCCATGAAACAGGTTCGGTGACGGATCGAACCACTTTGATAGGAGATCTACGTGGCTGCAAAGCGTCGTAAGAAAGCAGCGAAAGCTGCACCAAAGCGTCGTCGTCGTAAGGCTGCTGCTAAAGCTGCCCCAAAGCGTCGTCGTCGTAAGAAAGCAGCAAAGGCTGCACCAAAGCGTCGTCGTCGTAAGAAGGCTGCTAAGGCTGCTCCAAAGCGTCGTCGTAAGAAAGCAGCAAAAGCTGCTCCAAAGCGTCGTCGTCGTAAAAAAGCTTCAAAGTAAGTTATTAACTAAAAAATCCCGCCAGTCAAATGGCGGGATTTTTTATTGCCCAAAATTAATTTTCATAAAAGATAGGCTTGCCCATTATGCGAAGCGGCCTAGACCTTAACCACATTGATTCATCGGTTCGCCCCCAAGATGATCTCTTTAGATTTATGAATGGTAAGTGGCTAAAGGAATCAGTTATCCCAGATGATCGAGCAAGTGATGGCGCTTTTTACTGGCTATATCAACAGGCTGAAAAACAGGTCAAACAAATCATCTTAGATCAGGCCGCAAGTAATGCAGCTGGTGGAAGTAATGCCCAAAAAATAGGGGATCTCTACAACTCATTTATGGATGAGGGAAAAATTGAGCAGTTAGGGATCACTCCGATTGCAAAAGATTTAGCAGCTGCTGCCTCTTTTAAAACTGCAGATGAGTTTTTTCAAATATTAGGTGAGTTAGAAAGCCGTGGGGCTTCTGGTCTTTTCTACTCCTACGTTTCAACTGATAATAAAGACTCAAGTAAAAACATTGTCTACCTAGGTCAATCTGGTTTATCACTTCCCGATGAGGCCTACTACCGCGAGGGTGAGTACCAAGAGGTTAGAGATGCATTCTTATTACATGTGGAGAAGATCTTTGAGTTAGCAAAGCTGCCTGGTGGCAGCGCTGCAGCCAAACAGGTACTAGAGCTTGAGACCCAGATCGCGGCCTGCCACTGGGATCAGGTTAAGGATCGAGATGCTGAAGCGACCTATAACAAAAAGAGTTTTACTGAATTAACATCCCTTGCCCCTGCCTTTAATTGGCAGTTATGGATCAGCGCCTCTAATACTCCAGTTCATGTTTTAGAGCAGGTCGTTGTCAGACAGCCTTCTTACTTTGAAGGTTTATCTAAATTAATCCAAAGCTTTGACACCGATAAATGGCGCAGCTGGTTGACCTGGCACATCATCACTGGCGCCAGCCCGTATTTGAATAAAGCATTAGTTGATGAAAACTTTAGTTTTTATGGCACCACCCTTTCTGGAATTCCAAAGCTTAAGGAGCGGTGGAAGCGGGCAGTTGGCCTGGTGGAGGGCGCACTGGGTGAAGCAGTTGGTCAGATCTATGTTGATCGCCACTTTGGCAAGCAAGCCAAGGAGCGGATGGTTGGTTTAGTTGCCAATCTGATTGAGGCATACCGGGTTGATATCAAAGCTCTTACCTGGATGAGTGATGAGACTAAAGAAAAAGCATTTATTAAATTAGATAAATTCACACCAAAGATTGGCTATCCAGATAAGTGGCGGGATTACTCAAAACTAACAATTAACTCAGGTGATCTAATTGGCAATTTGGCTCAGATCTCTAAGTACTCCCAAGATTATGAATACGCCAAGATTGGTAAGCCAGTTGATAAATCTGAGTGGTATATGACTCCGCAAACTGTTAATGCTTACTACAACCCAGGGATGAATGAGATTGTCTTTCCAGCAGCTATTTTGCAACCACCATTTTTTGATGTGTTAGCAGATGATGATGCGGCCAACTATGGCGGCATTGGTGCGGTAATCGGACATGAGATCGGCCATGGCTTTGATGATCAAGGCTCTAAATATGATGGTGATGGCAACCTTGTTAATTGGTGGAGTGATAAAGATCGAGCAGAGTTTGAAAAGCGAACTAAGAAACTAATTGAGCAGTATGACCAACTCTCCCCATCTGCAGCCCCTGAGGTTAAGGTCAATGGCGCGCTAACAATTGGTGAAAATATCGGCGATCTGGGCGGATTAACTATTGCCTATAAAGCTTATGAGATTTCACTTAATGGAAAGCAGCCACCTGAAATTGATGGCTACAGCGGCGCCCAAAGATTCTTTATGGGCTGGGCACAATCCTGGCGGGGTAAGTATCGCCCGGAAGAGGTTAAGCGGCGGATTGCAACAGATCCACACTCCCCTGATGAGTTTAGGTGCAATCAAATAGTTGCAAATTTAACTGAGTTTTATGATGCCTTTGCAGTTAAGCAAAGTGATAAACACTTTATGCCAGAGGGTAAGCGCGTTCGAATCTGGTAATTACTCTGGAAAGTGGCAGGCAACAGAGGATTTGCCCACTTGAAGTATTACCGGTGGTGTAGTTGCACATATACCTTGGGC
>CANLHE010000013.1 GCA_947490605.1 Actinomycetota bacterium | reverse complement strand
AGAAGGTAAGTTTAACGCGAGCTATTGATAGATGCCAAAAGAGTTTTTATTGAGCCAACGCCTGGTATTTCACCTTCTGGATCGATTGCGAGCCATGGCGACAAAACAAACTCTCTAGATTGAGCTAATGGATGAGGTAATTTAAGGAAAACTGAATCAATTATCTGATCTCCATAAACAATTAAATCAAGGTCAATAATTCTTGGCCCCCATTTGATATCTCTTACTCTGCCCATTTGATCCTCGATTGCTAGCAATTTTGTTAACAACTCTTCAGCAGTTAAGTCACAACTCCCAATTGCAACAGCGTTTAAGAAATCATCTTGTTCAGGTCCACCAACAGGCTTTGTTTCGATGAATGGTGAAACAATAAATTGATCCAAAATAGATTCAAGTTGGGTGATAGCAATACCTAAATTCAGTTTCCGGTTTTCAAGGTTAGAGCCAAGTGAAATAACAGCTTTCATCGATTACGAATTATTTCAACTGAAACGTCTTTAAATTTAAGTGCCAGAGGTGCCTTAGGTTTATGAACAACAACTTTTACTTGCTTAACTTTCTTATATTTCTTTAAAACTAATTTAGCAATATTTTCAGCAAGTGTTTCAATCAATAAGACAGGTTTACCAGTTATATTGTCATGGGCAATCTGAGCGACCTCTGCATAGTTAACAGTTTTGCTTAAATCATCTTTGAGGTCAATTAAATTAATGCTTAATTCAATATCAACAATAAATTTTTGCCCTTTTTTGCGTTCACTTGGAAATACGCCATGAAATCCCTTGGCACTTATGCCAGTAATTTTAATTAGGTCGCTCATTTACGAAGCCGTTCAACAACTGATATTGCATCTTTATGTGCTTTAACTGCATGGGTGCGCACGCCCCATACTCCAAGTCGAGCTAACTCGGTTGTTAATGCAATTGTGGCCGCCTCGCGATTATCTGGTTCAGGAGCATTAATTAGTTCTCCTAGAAATTTTTTACGTGATACGCCAACAAGTAGTGGGTATCCAAGTAATTGAAATCTTTCTATGTTTTGTAATATCTGCCAATTATGTTCGCTGTTTTTCGCAAACCCAATGCCAGGATCTAAAATTATTTGCTCCGTGGATACTCCGACTTTTAAAAGTGCAGTCACTCTCTCATCTAACTCATCTTTAACCTCTTTAACGACATCGGTGTAAACAGCTTGTTTTTGCATATCTTTTGAGTGCCCGCGCCAATGCATAACTATGTATTGAATGTTCGGATTTGAAGCAATTACCTGAGCCATTTTTTCATCTGCTAAACCACCACTAACATCATTTATGTATGTAGCCCCGGCAGTAATTGCTTGTTTTGCAACCTCTGCTCGCATCGTATCGACACTAATAACTGCACCATCTTTAACTAATTCAATAACCACTGGAATTACTCTGGTTAATTCATCTTCTTCACTGATCCGCTCAGCACCGGGCCTGGTTGATTCACCACCAATATCAATAATATCCACGCCTTCAGCAATTAATCTCCGGCCTTGGGTTATTGCATTTGATTTAGATAAATACTTTCCGCCATCCGCGAATGAGTCAGGGGTAATATTTAATATTCCCATGACAAGAGTATTAGACATTTTCCTACCTGCTTTGGTTAATTAACGAAATTGCTTCAGCCCTTGTCGCTGGATTTAACAGCTGACCGCGAACCGCACTAGTTGTTGTACGAGCTTGTGATTTTCTAACTCCACGCATTGACATACATAAGTGTTCACAATCAATAATTACTATCACTCCGCCCGGTTGCAGAATATCAACTAATGCATCGGCAATCTGTGAAGTAAGCCGTTCTTGTACTTGAGGCCTGCGCGCATATAAATCAACAAGGCGAGCAAGTTTAGATATACCGGTAATTCTTCCACTCTCTCCAGGAATATAACCAATATGAGCAACCCCGTGAAAAGGAGTTAAATGATGCTCACAGTGAGAAAAAACTTCAATCTCTCTAACAATTACTAACTCTCTATGTCCAATATCAAATGTAGTTGTTAAAACATCTTCTGGTTTTTGCCAAAGACCAGCAAAGTTTTCAGCAAACGCTTTTGCTACTCGCTTTGGCGTATCTTTTAAGCCGTCTCTATTTGGATCTTCACCTAATGCATGTAATAACTCAGTCACTGCTTTTTCTGCCCGCGCTTGATCAAACTCTTTTTTGGCACCACCATCTCCTGGCCCCATCGATACAGAGTTAACCTCACTCATTTACATCTTTATCACTTTTTTTAGCAGGGGCTTTTTTAGTTATTTTTTCATCTTCTGAAACCTTGATTTTTGCTGGCTTTAGCGCAACAGGTGGTTGATCTGAAGGGATTCGATTTTGTGAACCAGTCCACGCAGCTCGCGGTTTAACCTTTTTAACTTTCTTAAAAATAACAGCAATTTCTTCTTTGTTTAAAGTTTCATTTTCAAGCAACTCTTCAACTAGACGGTCTAATGTTTCACGGTTTGTAACTAGAACATCAAACGCTTCTTGATGAGCATTTTCAATCATCTCTCTAATCTCACTATCAACAATTGAGGCAACATTTTCTGAGTAATCTCTTTGATGACCATAATCTCGCCCTAAGAATGGTTGTGAATCAGAGATGCCAAGTTTGATTGCGCCAAGTCGTTGTGTCATTCCGTATTGAGTAACCATTGCCCTGGCAAGGTTTGTTGCCTTCTCAATATCATTTGAAGCACCAGTTGTTGGATCGTGAAAAATTAATTCTTCAGCAGCTCTACCGCCCATTGTGTAGGCGAGCTGATCAAGCATTTGATTTCTGGTTACTGCATAACGATCTTCATCTGGTAACACCATTGTGTAACCAAGCGCTCTGCCTCTTGGCATGATCGTAACTTTATGTACTGGATCAGTGTGCGGAAGTGCGTGCGCTACTAGTGCGTGACCACCTTCATGGTAAGCAGTAATTCTTCTCTCTTCTTCAGTCATTAAGCGAGAAACTTTTTGTGGACCGGCCATTACTCGATCAATTGCTTCATCTAAATCTGAGTTTCTAATTGCTTTGCGCTCTTCGCGGGCAGCAAGCAGAGCAGCCTCATTTAATACATTTGCTAAGTCTGCTCCAGTAAATCCGGGTGTGCGTTTTGCGTAAGAGGTTAAATCAACACCTTTTGCCACAGGTTTATTTTTTGCATGCACGGCAAGAATCGCAGCCCGCCCTTTTAAATCAGGTCTGTCCACGGAAATCTGGCGATCAAATCTTCCAGGCCGAAGAAGTGCTGGATCTAATACATCTGGACGGTTTGTTGCAGCAATTAAAATAACCTGTCCGTTAGCTTCAAAACCATCCATCTCAACTAATAATTGATTAAGCGTTTGCTCACGTTCATCATTTCCGCCACCAAGACCAGCGCCACGTTGGCGACCAACTGCATCAATTTCATCTACGAAAACTATTGATGGCGCATTCTGTTTTGCTTGAGCAAATAAATCACGTACTCGAGATGCACCTACGCCAACAAACATCTCAACAAACTCAGAACCAGAGATTGAGTAGAACGGAACCTTTGCTTCACCAGCAACTGCTCTTGCAAGTAATGTTTTACCAGTTCCGGGTGGACCGTAAAGTAAAACACCCTTTGGAATTTTTGCACCAATCGCTTTGTACTTGTCTGGGCTTGCCAGGAAATCTTTAATCTCACGAAGCTCTGCAACAGCTTCATCTGCACCTGCGACATCGGTAAAGGTATTTGTTGGAGTTTCTTTATTTTGTAATTTAGCTCGAGAGCGACCAAATGAAAGTACTCGCCCACCTTGTCCGCCGCCCATAAACAATAAAAGTAAGAAAATGATTAGGATGATCGGCAAAATACTTAATAGAAGTGATACAAAAAATGATTGTGATGGAACTTCGACGTCCCAGTTAGTAGATGGTGGATTGCTTGTTAAAAGCTCAACAATTAATTGCTCTTGTCCAACTACATATGATGCTTCAAGTTTTGATGCACCATCAGCTAACTCGCCATCCTTTAACACCACTCGAATCTTTTGATCACGGTCAATTACAATTGCTGACTTAACGTGATTTTGTGAAATTTCATTTAAAATTACTGAAGTATCGACCTTGGTAAATTCTTTCCCGGTGGTAGATATTTGGCCAAAAATACTGACAGCAACAAGAGCAGCAATAATCCAAAACAGTGGCCCACGCAGAATTCTTCTGGCTAATTGTGGTGATGGTTTAGCAGGTTTTTTCCTATTACTAAACCCTTTTAGTTTAGGGATTTTTACTTTTTTCTTTTGCGCCACTTATTACTTCTCTTTTCCTGAAGCTGGTAACGGAAGGCTTAAGAATAAAGGTGTTTGGCTAGAACGCCAATAAATGGCAGATTTCGATACTTCTGATTGAAATCTAAGCCATAACCAACCACAAATTCACTTGGAATATCAAAGCCCACATACTTGGCTTCAACCTTAACGGTTGCTGCATCGGGCTTCCTAAGAACAGTCAAGATAGAAACTGATTTTGCGCCACGAGAAAGTAAATTTTCAGTAAGCCATGAAAGTGTTAATCCGGTATCTAAAATATCTTCTACTATCAAAACTTCTCTACCTAAAATATCATTGTCTAAATCTTTTAAGATTCTAACTACACCACTTGATTTTGTTCCAGCGCCATATGATGAAACTGCCATCCAATCCATATCAACATGTCGTTGTAAGTGACGAGAAAAATCTGCCATCGCCATAACTGCGCCTTTTAATACACCAACTAAAATTAAATCTCTTCCTTCGTAATCTTTTTTAACTTGAGCGGCCAACTCTTTTAATCGAGTTTGGATTTGCTCCTCGCTAACAACAACTCTTTCAATGTCATTACCAAGGGCTGATATATCCACGGTGCTCCTTATTTATTGGTTGAGAGGGTAATTCTGCCTGAATTTCTTAAAAGCTTCACATCCCCTGGTAGCGATAGCTCTTTTTGACCATGCCAATCAGAGATTAACGCCTCAGCACCGTTGATATGTTCGGCTGAAAGGCTGCCAGAAGGTGCTCCGGCTTGGTAAATAGCAAGACGTAAAACTCGAGATCTAATCGCTCTAGGTAATCGCTCTAACTCATTGACAGATAAATTGAAAGGATCTGTTTGAGCAAAGTACTCTCGAGCAAAACTATCTAATGCATCTGCATCATCACGGAGTAAATCAGCACTTCTTACTAATGCTTCAGTAATTCCTGGTCCAAGATTCTCTTCTAGATTAGGTAGTACGTTCTTGCGAGTTCTTACTCTTGCAAATCTTAAATCATCATTATGTGGATCTGACCAAAATTCAACATTGCCTTCATGGCATGCAGCTTCAGTAGTCTGCCTTGAAATTTTTAAAAGTGGCCTTACGTAAATATTATTTTCTAACGCCATACCAGATAAAGATCTGGCGCCAGATCCTCTCGCTAATCCAAGTAGAACGCTCTCGGCTTGATCATTTGATGTATGAGCAAGTAAAAAATATTTTGGTTGGTGAGTATCAATAAATTGATTAAAGATTTGATACCGAGCCCGGCGAGCTGAGGCCTCTAATCCATCAGTAATTTTAACCTGCGCGATTGCTGATTCAATTTGGGTATAACCAATATCTTTAAGTTTAGAAATAGTTTGTGTAGTAATTTCTGCTGAACCTGGTTGTAATCCGTGATCAATAACAATTGGAATAACTTTGGTTCCATTTGCTTCTAAAAAAAGTGCGAGCGCAAGCGCCATTGAATCCGCCCCGCCAGAACACCCAAATAAAATTGTTTGTGAAGAATCACTAAGCCATGGTTTAACCGCTTTACGAATTTCCCAAAGTGAAGGTGTGCTAGCGGTACTCATACCGAGAAGATTAGACCCGACCCCCATAAGGCAATAAACCCTTAACGCTGTAGATGCTTGAGTAGAGCAAACCTTTGTCTTTTGAGTTCGCCTCCCACATCATGCCGCCGCCGGCATAGATGGTTATGTGGTGAATTGTGTTAACTGTTGGTTTGTAAGAGTAGAAAAGAAGGTCACCAGGCACTAAATCACTTAATGGCACACGCTTTGTTGAAACCCAATAAAGTGAGGAGTTAAGTCGATCCCAATTTGGCCAACCAAGACCAGCGGCACGGTAGGCGGCGTAAACCAAACCAGAGCAGTCAAAGGTTGTAGGTCCTTCACTACCCCATACATATCGCTTCTTAGCCAAAACTTGTTTTGACGCATACTCAACTGCAGCTGCCCGCATTGCCTCAGTTGATCTAGTAGTACTTCTACCAGTGAAGCCGGTATCTGGCCAGATCTTTGACTGATCAGGAGTTAATACAGCTCGGCCCGCGTTTGACTCTTCTAATAATGCAAGTTGGCGTTGTTGTTCAAGTGTTACCCGTGTTTTTTGAGCAACAGCTAACTCTTTTGCTAATTTATCTTGAACAGCTTGTAATTTATCTACCTCTTCTTGCTGCATTGCCCGCGCTGCCTCGGCGGCTTTCTTTGCGCTAGCAACTTTAATTGTGGCGGCAGCCTGTGCTTGCTTGGCAGTATCAGCAGCCTTTTGAGCAGAGGATGCAACTACCTCTGCAGATTTAAATCGATCAAGTGCAGTTGAATTATTTTGACCAACTGCATCTAACGCACTGAGTCGATCTGCTAAATCTTGTGGCCCATCTGCTTTTAATAATGAATCTAGATCGGTAAAGCCACCGCCTGAAACATAAGCATTAGCCGCTAACTTTCCAATTGCTCGTTTTCCACTACTAACAGAGGCTTGTGCAACTTGTAAATGCTTCATTGCTAAATCTGCTTGTTTGGTCTTCATCTTTAATTCATTCTGAGCTGATACATATAACTTTTGTTTTGCAGTAGCAATTGAAGCTAGTTGCTTTAAAGTCTTTTTTGCAGAGTTTAATTTTGTAGCCGAAGCATCGGCTGCTGCCTTCTTCTCGGCCTCAAGTTTTTTAGCAGCATCAATTTGTGCTTGAGTTGGTTTTGGTGGTGCGGCAATTGCAGCAGTTGGAATTAGAGTTAATATTAAAAATGCTGCTATCAGTTTCTTATTCATCAATTTGCCACATCTCGCTTTTTAAATAGAAATGCCACAATTGCCAACCCGACTAGTAGAAAGGCGTATGAGGTAAATAAGGCGTATTGATAGGAAATTCGGTCGGTGCCACCTATGGCAACCGTTGATAGGAGCTGGCCTGGAAAGTAGCGATCGATATTTTTAACAAATGCAGATAACAAGCCTTCAAAAATTAAATTCCAAATTACTCCGATTGAAATTGCTGAAATTGGTGATCTGAACAGTAAGCCTAAAATCATTCCAAAAATTCCATAACCAATTGTTGCAATTAATACATTGATAAAGCCTTGCCAGACCGCCAATTTTGCATCAGAGGTTGACCAGGCTTGCGTTGAAATATCTTTTACACCTGCAAATAGATAGGAAAGTGCAATCCCAACAATTGCAGAAAAGGTAACCATCACAATTGCGAACAACTTCATTGCCCCTAATTTGCCAATCAAAATTTTCATTCTAGATGGCTGGCGTACTAGTAAATTGCGAAGCGTCCCGTAGGTGTACTCCTGTGCTGTTTGGGCAGCAAAAACACAAAGTGCGACAATACCTAAAAGCCCAGCTGAGTTGCTAAAACTTAGTGAAATTCCAGTAGGTAATGAAAGTACATCTCTGCTTATTCTTACGCCCCGTTCACCATTTCCTTCTGGAGAATCAACTAGCAAGAACAAAATAGATGTAATCAAACTAGTAACAAAAGTTACGGCAAGAAGTGTTGACACTGAAAGAGATGGCCGACGAAGTTTTGTTAACTCTGCTCTTAATACGTTCCACATAATTATTCACCCGTCATTTCAAAGAAGGTCTCTTCTAGAGATGCTTTCACGGGAGTTAATGACTCTAAAGTTATTCCAGCTTCAAATGCTGCTTTGTTTAATTTGGCGGAAAAATCTGATGTCCCAGTGACATGAACTGAGTTTTCTATAATTGTTGCTTCATGGCCAGCAGCGGTTGCAATTTGCGCAAGTTTATTTAAGTCACTTATGTTTTCCGGTTTTGCCACAATTACTGGTTGTTGTTTAGCAAGTAAGTCACTTGTCTTGCCGGCGAATATAACCTTACCTAACCTGAGCATCACAAGGTGATCGCTAATCATTTCAAGCTCAGAAAGTAAATGAGAGGAGACAAATACTGTTGTGCCAGAGTCTGCTAATTTACGAAGCAGTGTTCTAATTTCATGGATTCCAGCCGGATCAAGACCATTGGTTGGTTCATCTAAAACTAATAACTTCGGACTTGGTAATAATGCTGCTGCGATTCCTAATCTTTGCTTCATACCGAGTGAGTAAGTTTTATATTTTGAGTCACTACGGTCACCAAGGCCAACTAAATCAAGTAAACCAGCAATCGAATCGGTTGCGAATCCACCAATTTTCGCTAATACATTTAAGTTTTGAAAACCAGTAAGTGCTGGATAAAAAGCTGGGCCTTCAATCATGGCGCCAACTCGTGGTAAATATTTTTCAGGTTCGGTTATTGACTCACCTAAAACATGTCCACCACCAGTAGTTGGTGAAATTAGACCCAGCAGCATTCTGATCGTTGTCGTTTTTCCAGAGCCATTTGGTCCAACAAAACCACAAATGCTTCCCATTGGTACCTCAAAGTTGGCATGAGAAAGCGCCATTCGATCGCCATATTTTTTTGATAAATCGGAAACATCAAGTGCGAGAGGGGAGGACATGGGAATAATTATCCCATTAAAAAGCGTAAAAACTACTTAAGCACTACACCAACCACTATTAAAAATGAGTAAATGCTGAGAAAAACTATCGATGCTTGAAATAACTTACCGGCGCTGGGCTCAGTAGGCGATTTTGTTAGATTAACTAATTGCAGATTCCATGCCAGAATTAAAAGTATAGAACAAATTAAAATTAATGGCGCCATCTTTGCGTTAATAATTAAGGCAACCGAAGTGATTGACATTGCGATTGAGTGAAACCACATTTGCTTAATTACTGATTTCATAGGTGCAACTACTGGCAACATTGGGATACCCGCTGCGGCGTAATCATCCTTATATCGAACGGCTAGGGCCCAAAAATGTGGTGGCGTCCAAAAGAAAATTACTAGGAAAAATAACCAAGAGGTGGCAGTTAGAGAGTTGGTAACTGCAGCTTGGCCGATTAAAACCGGCATACAGCCAGCGATCCCACCCCAAACAATATTTTGTGAGGTATTTCTTTTTAATGTGATTGTATAAATAAGGACATAAAAAATAATTGCAATAGCAGTAAGTAAGGTTGCAAGAGTAGTAGTAAATACATAAAAAATTAGCAATGAGAATATTGAAATTAATGATGAAAATATCAAGCCGTTCTTTTTAGAAATTTGTCCGGTTGCAATCGGCCGGTTTGCAGTTCGCTTCATTAACCGATCAGAGTCTGCTTCGATCACAATATTAAATGCGTTGGCCCCACCTGCAGCTAATGTTCCACCAAGCAAACTCCAAAAGGTTACCGAAACACTAGGTATGCCTTCACTTGCAATAAACAAAGCTGGAACTGTTGTCACTAGTAATAGTTCGACAACGCGAAGCTTCATTAAAGCTAGGTAATTTTTCATTAGTGATTTAAGCCTATCGCCGCATTTGAAATTAACAATTTTTATGAAGTTGCAACAAAGGGAATTGTTGTTGGGTCAGGTACTGGAAGTGGTGCGGTAGGTGGTTTAGTTATTGTGCCTAGCATGCGGTCAATAGCGCTACGCGCTGCATTTTGAATTCTTTTTGTTCTTCCGACATTATCTGCAATAACCACAAACACATACTCTTTATCGCCAGAGGTTGCAAAGCCGGCGAGTGAAACTGTGTGACGAGTGGAACCAGTTTTTGCTTTAACTAAGCCGACAGCTTGTGGTGCCGTTGAATGAAATCTTCCAACTAAAGTTCCAGATTCCCCACTTATTGGGAGTGAATCATAAACAACCTTTAACCTTGGTTCACTTCTAATTTTAAACAATAACTGTGAAACTGTTATTGCAGAGATTCGGTTACCGCCTGATAGCCCAGAACCATCTTCTAAACGTAACCCGGTGGTATCAATCCCCATTTCATCTAACTTCTCATTCATCATTTTATTTAAGCCAGTTTTGTTAAGTGCGTAACCATATTTTGATG
>CANLHE010000012.1 GCA_947490605.1 Actinomycetota bacterium | reverse complement strand
AATCTCGAAAAAATTGGGCTAGATTACGAGTTAACAGAAATAGTCAAAAATATAGGTGAATCTTGGGCAGATATTTGTCGAAGAAAAGTTGGGTTTATTGCAGATGTCTGTAAGAAATATCCTGACAAAAAAGTATTCTGGGTTGATGTAGATTGCGAACTTTTTTCGATGCCGGAGTTTATTTTAAACTCAACTGCAGATATCATAGGTTTTCAACGAGGATTCGGCTCGCCAATTAAAATTGGTTACTCAGTTAAAGGTCGCTTTTGGGAACCATCTTTTTGGGGAATTAATACCTCAATTCAGGCACGTGAGATGATTAGAAGAGCGGCTGATCTTGAAAAAAAATCTAGCATTAAAGCAACTGACGACTACTTTTTCGAAGAGGCTTGGAGATCTACTTCAGATAACCTTACTTTCCAAATAATTCCTTCAAATTGTGCTATTGAAAAAGGTTTTCCAAACGTACAAGGTCATCAAGTTTTCTTTAAATTTGGGTCAAGTGGGAATGTAGATGGAAACATTGGTAAAGTGGCACAGCACAAGCCACTTAAACAGGGAATTAGAACCAATATCAAAAAGAATTTGCTCTCTATCGCTCAAAGAATTGAAAAAATTCTCCCTAAAAACTTCTCAAAAAAAGTGAGAAAAAGATTTGATGAATTAGGAATAACGGGATTTTTGACTAGCAAGAAGCATTTTTCTACTTCGAGCAAATTGGCAAAAAAACTACTGAAAGCCACAAAATCTGGAAATGTTCATAAATCAGAAGTATTTGCGAGAAAACTTAATGATTCGTTACCTTCGGATAATTTGATTCAATCTACAATAAAAGTTTCATCTAGCTTTTTGGCATATTCTTCAAAACCGAGCAAAGAAGTTCTAAGAATGGCTTGGTGGCAATTTCCCTACCCTGGTAATTACGGTGACTGGTTAACACCCTTTATTTTTAATCATTATTCTGATTCAAAGATCTTATATAGAAATCCGACCTCCAAAAGCTTTAGTAAGCATATTATTAGCATTGGTTCTATTGGAAGATTTATAAAATCTAATTCAATAGTTGTCGGGACTGGCGTAAGTTCATCCGAATATGAACTAAATAAATCAGCAGATTATGTTTCGGTGCGGGGACCAATTACGGGGGAATTAGTTGCAAGATCTGGGGGTCCTAGAATAAAAAACTTTGGCGATCCAGCAATTGTTCTTTCAAGAATTTTGCCAATAAACAAAGAAAAACATAATGGAAGAATCTTATTAGTACGCCACTTTGCTCACCTTCAAATTCCCATAAAACTTGAAGATAATATTGACGAAATATCAATATTAATTTCATCTCCTCAAGATATAATTGCTTTTATAAATAAATTAAATGAATATGAAAAAGTAATTACAAGCTCGCTACATGTAATGATAACTTGTCACAGTTATGGAATTCCTTGCGCTCTCATAACATTTGAGGGATTTAAAGAAAAGATTGCTGGCACAGGACTTAAATACTCTGACTACTGCCTAGGTGCTGATCTGGCCATAGTTGAACCTTCTTTAGTAGGTTTTGATTTAAAGATGTCTGAAATTGATAACATTCTTCACACTAATCAGATTTCAAGTGTAAAACAGATCGAGGTAGAGAACGCAATTAATGAAAGCTTATTAAGGTACAAAGTAAAATAGATTATGAAAAAAATATACAATGAGATGTTCTCTTCACTAGTGGGTTTATTCACTACTGCTAAATCTCGATTTATGCTTTTGTTCCTGATTCTTCTTGCAAGTATTATCTCAGTATCTGAACTTCTTGTGACTCATTTTTTTACAAGGTTAATCCTAGAAAGAGATGGTGTAGATGAGTCAAAAACAAAATATTTGCTAGTTTTTTTCTTCTTATTTCTAGCCTTGACTAGATTTGGACACTATCTTCAAAGAATTTATAGAATAAAACTTTTTGACAAATCATTTAAGAGCGATAAGAAGAATAAATCACATGCAGAAGAATCGTGGCAGTGGGCATTAGCTTTTGAACTATCAACGATATTGGGAATAGTAGTGCAATTAATTGCAATTATCCTTTTCTTTATTTACTTAAATGTTAGTTACGGTTTGATAAATTTTTTCATAGTATTAATAGTTCTGCAGTTGCTAAGTTACTTATTTTCAAAACAAATTCAAATCCAAAAGAGTTTTTCTAATGCACAAAAAAACAATAAAGGTGTCTCTAGTTCAGTAAAGGTTATGGCACGAATAAAGTCTGGCGAGATTGGGGTTCTGATGGCAGGAGCTAGTTTTTTACTCTCAATTGGAATACTTATTTACTTCAGTTTTGGTCAATCTATAAGTCCAGCCCATTCCATTGTTTTATTTTTTGGAATAAAGATGCAAAGTTCAAGTCTTTCGATGCTATCTACATCTTTAATGCGATTTGCTAGGGCACGTGCAAATAGTGAATGACGAACCACAGCTTACGATCGGTTATTCTGTACTTGCTGATCGCTTAAAAAATTTGGTTTACCCTTCCTTTACAATTCCCCACAAAGTATTAGTATCTGTTCAAAACCCCACGAAAACAAAGTTTGTTAAAAATTCACAAGTTAAGTATTTAGAATCTAGTGATATAGGAGTTACAAAAAGTCGAAATTTAGTATTGTCTAATTGTGATTCTGAAATTTTAGTATTTGGTGATGATGACGCAGTATTTTTGGAAGACGGGATACGTAAGTGTGTGGAGTACTTTACTTCCAATCCAAATATTGATCTAATTCTTGCGCAGTCAATTAATAAAAGCGGAGTTTTGCGCAAAAAATATAAAAATAAAAGTTATAAATTAAATAAGTTTAACTGCGCAAAAGCTGGGACTATTGAAATAATGGTTCGTGCAAGTAGCGCAAAAATTAAGCGAATTACATTCGATGAAGAATTTGGTGCTGGAACAAAGAAATTCTTGGGAGACGAATATATATTTATTACTGATCTACTGAAGATAGGTGGAAATGCAGTGTTTCTGCCAATTACTATTGCCGCCCATCCATCTCAAAGCTCAGGGGTGACTTCATATAACCAAACCACAATGCAGGCACGGGCTAAAGTTTTTAATCGTGTTTTTGGTTTTTGGGCTCCCCTAGTAAGAGCATTGTTTTTTATCAAAAACTTTCGAAAAACAGGAAACCTAAGCGATTTTCTAAAGTTTATTGTAGGTAAGTAATTTTTTAGCAATAAATACCTATTCGATTCACAATTCGAATTAATAAATAATGGCTTGAGTTAGTTCTTAGTGGTGGCGGGTGAAGGATTTGAACCTTCGAAGGCAGAGCCGGGGGATTTACAGTCCCCTCCCATTGGCCGCTCGGGCAACCCGCCAAGGATTGTTAAGCGAGGTGAAGTGTAAAGCCTAGGTAGATTTTTACCAAAAGCGAATTATTTATCGCTATAGCGAGCAATAAATCTCACATGATCTGGATTTAATTCTGAAACAGTACGAGCGCCAAGTAATTTCATTGTTCTAACTATTTGGGTGCGCATGATTTCTAATGTTCTATCCACACCAGGTTTGCCACCTGCCATTAAGCCATACAAATAAGCTCTTCCAATCCAAGTAAATTTTGCGCCCGCAGCAAGGGAAGCCACAACATCTTGGCCATGCATAATTCCGGTATCAACATGTACCTCTGCTTTGTTACCGATAGCTTTAACAACCTCTGGTAGTAAATGGAGTGGGACTGGCGCTCTATCTAGTTGCCGGCCGCCATGGTTAGAAAGAATAATTGCATTAGCTCCTGCTTCAACTGATTTAATTGCATCATCAATATTTTGAATTCCTTTAACCACCAGGTTTCCTTGCCATTGACCCCTAATCCACTTTAAATCTTCATATGTGACTGTTGGGTCAAACATTGAATCTAGAAGTTCTGCCACTGTGCCATTCCAAGAATCTAATGATGCAAACTTAAGTGGATCGGTCGTTAAAAAATTGATCCACCAAGCAGGTCTTGGGATTGCATTTAATATTGTCTTAGATGTTAAAGAGGGTGGAATTGTCATACCATTTCTAACATCACGTAATCTTGCACCAGCAACTGGAACATCAACTGTTAAAACTAAGGTGTCAAAGCCTGCTGCTTTTGCTCGATCAACTAGAGCCATGCTCCGGTCACGATCTTTCCACATATAAAGTTGAAACCAATTTCTACCATTAGGTGCAGCTTTTGCAACATCTTCAATTGATCTAGTTCCCATTGTTGAGAGTGTGTATGGAATTCCAGCATCACTTGCTGCACATGCTCCGGCATACTCACCTTCAGTCTGCATCATTCTGGTAAAACCAGTCGGTGCAATACCTAACGGCATCTTCATTGTTTTACCAAGCATATTTACGGAAATATCTACATCTTTAACGTTAAGTAAAATTTTTGGTTGAAACTCAATTTTTTCATAAGCAAGTCGGGCTCTACTCAAACTTGATTCAGTATCTGCCCCGCCATCGGTGTAATCAAACGGTGCTTGTGGCGTTCTTTTTTTTGCAATATCTCTTAAATCATAAATTGTTAGCGCTCTAGTTAATCTGCGTTTACGCGGACTTAGAATTACTTTTCTAAACCTTAACAATTGGGCAAGGTCTTTAGGGCTAGGTATACGTCGTTTCACCTTAACCTGGCTCACATGCGCTCCAATCGATTTAACTAGTAAAGTATAGACATGGCCGACAGCAGTTTCGATATCGTCTCAAAAATTGATCAAATGGAGTTAGATAATGCCTTCAATCAATGTGACCGAGAAATAGCAACCCGATTTGACTTCAAAAATACCGGCGCAAAAATCGAAAAAACTGGCCTCAAGATATTGCTTGAAGCTGATACAGAAGAGCGAGTGAAGGCAGCATTAGATGTATTAAAGGATAAATTGATTAAACGTAATGTTTCACTCAAGCACTTAGATGCAGGCGAACCGGCTTTGAGTGGAAAAACTTATCGAATTAATTGTGAATTTAAAGAGGGTATAAGTACTGAGAATGCCAAAAAAATTGCTAAGTTTTTAAAAGATAGTGGACCAAAATCAATTAAGGCTCAAATTCAGGGAGAAGAATTAAGGGTTTCAAGTAAGAGTAGAGATGACCTACAAACTGCCATTGCGCAGGTAAAAAAAGAAACATGGGATTTTGCAGTTCAATTTACAAATTATCGCTAATAATAAATAGGGAAGGCTAAATTGAACCGTAGTGGGTCAGGTGTTGCATATGGCATTGGTGCATACGCAATTTGGGGATTACTACCAATTTATTGGAGGTGGCTTGACCGTGCTTCGGCATTTGAAATTCTTGCCCACCGCGCCATCTGGTCTTTATTTTTCTGTCTACTTTTTCTCGCTTATCAAAAACAACTACGTTCAACATTTGCGTTAATTAAAAATCCAAGAACATTCTCACTGCTTGCCCTAACATCCTTACTGCTTTCGACTAATTGGGGGATATATATTTGGGCAGTCTCGGTAGATCGCGTAGTAGAAGCAGCACTTGGTTACTACATAACTCCACTGGTGGCAGTAACTTTCGGTGTTTTAGTATTAAAAGAAAAACTACGCAAATTACAGATAATTTCGGTGTCACTTGCAACTGTTGGAGTAGTTATATTGACCGTTGCCTATGGCCACATTCCTCTGATAGCACTTGGCCTTGCAGTTAGTTGGGGCTCTTACAGCTTAGTAAAAAAACAGCTTAATGCTGGCGCCCTTGAAACACTCTCAATTGAAACATTGGTTGCATTTATCCCTAACTTTGTTTTTCTAATTTATTTGTTAAATAAAAATGAGGCTGAATTTGGTAAAGATGTAGGATTTTCACTGGCGCTATTTTCTGCTGGCATTTTCACCGTTATTCCACTGCTTATGTTTAACGCCGCAACCACAAGATTACCGCTCACAGTCACTGGATTACTTCAATATATAACCCCTAGTATTATGTTTTTAGTTGGAATTATTGTCTTTCATGAGCCACTGCCACTTGCAAAAATCATTGGATTTATATTTATTTGGATTGCGCTTACTTTTTTAGGTACTGATTTGGTTAAGTCAGGAAGATCGGTTAGCCAGCGCAAAGGTGAGACTTTTTAAAGCTTCCTTTGCAGAACCTTCTGGTAAATCAGCCAGCAAGCCATTAGCTTCACTAGCTACATTTGCTAAATAATCTTTAACCTCTGCTAGCGCTTTATGGGAACGCAATTGATTTATCACCCCCGCAAGATCATTCTCGGAAATAGGACCGTTTAACTTTGCGATTAAGTCTTTATCAGCTGGATTATTTGCAGCAATTACATAAAGAGTTACAAGTGTCGGTACACCCTCTTTTAAATCAGTCCCGGGCGTTTTACCAGATGCTGTTTCATCACTCGTGACATCAAGAAGATCATCAGCAACTTGAAAAGCTACGCCGATTTTTTCACCAAATTTAGTTAAGGTTTCTACAGTTTGCGCATTTGCACCAGAAAGTAATGCACCAAACCTCGCACTAGTTGCGATTAATGAACCAGTTTTATCTGCAACAACTTTCATATAATGCTCAATCTGAGTAAGTCCTTCACTCTTTCCTTGTGTTTCTTTTATCTGTCCAATGACTAAACGTTCAAAAGTTTTTGCTTGTAACTTAACTGCCTCAGGCCCTATGTCAGCCAACATATCTGACACTTTTGAGAATAAGTAATCACCAGTCAAAATTGCAACCGCGTTATCCCATTTCTTATTTGCACTAATTACTCCCCGCCTTAGCACAGCGTCATCCATCACATCATCGTGATAAAGCGTTGCAAGGTGGGTAAGTTCACAACAAACTGCAGCCTTAATGATGTCGTAATTACTTGGATCGCCGAACTGTGCAGCTAATAAAGTTAGTAATGGCCTAAGCCTTTTCCCACCAGCCTCAACTAAGTGTCTTGATGTTTCGATAACTAGTGGGTAATCACCCTTTATGTGTGAACGCATTAATTCTTCTACTCTTGCCATATCGGCAAGTAGCGACATCTCTAAAGCTTTATCTAAGTTAGGGATTCCGATTTGATTTATCATTTAATGAAATTGGCATAGGTTGTGGCTGCGTTAAGTAGTAGTGAAGGCATTACTCCTAAAATAATTGAAATTACTGTCGCAACAATAATTGAAATGCGACTTTTAATTGATGGAATAACTACTGACACTGAATCATTTACTGGGTCAGTAAAGAACATCATAATAATTACTCTTATATAGAAGAAAGCTGCAATCGCACTTGAAAGTACGCCCACAACCACAAGTGAAATATTCCCAGACTTATACGCTGCAGAAAATATTGCAAACTTTCCAATAAATCCAGAGGTTAATGGGATACCCGCAAAACTTAACAAGATGAATGAGAAAGCACCTGCAACTAATGGTGATTTCTTGCCAAGTCCGCTCCATCGATTTAGATCAGTTACTTCACCAGATGAGTCTCTAACAAGAGTAATTAGTCCAAATGCTGCAATGGTAGTTAAGCCATAAGCAAATAAATAAAACAGCGACGCCGCTAATCCATCTTTATTTAATGCAACAACACCGGATAGCAAGAAACCAGCATGCGCAATAGATGAGTAAGCCAGCATGCGCTTAACATCGCGTTGGGCTATCGCAACCAATGAGCCAAACAACATTGTAATAATTGCAATAACCGTAATTAAAGGGCGCCAAAGTGTTTGCTCTTCTGCAAATCCAATATAAAAGATTCTAAGTAGCGCGCCAAATGCTGCCACCTTAGTTGCTGCCGCCATAAATCCAGTGATAGGTGTTGGTGCCCCTTGGTACACATCAGGTGTCCAAGAGTGGAATGGAACTGCACCAACCTTAAATAACAAGCCAACTGAAACAAAAACCATACCGATTAGTAAAAAGATGTTGTTGGCACTACCTGCGGCTGCGCTAATTCCAGATAGTAAAATTGTTCCGGAGTATCCATATAAGAAGGCTGCACCAAACAAGAAAAATGCTGAAGAGTAAGCACCAAGTAAGAAATACTTAAGTGCAGATTCTTGGGATAACAGTCGTCTGCGTCTTGATAAGCCAGCTAGCAAATAGAGTGGTAAGGAAAATACTTCTAGGGCAACAAATAATGTAATTAGGTCTGCTGCAACCGGAAACAACATCATGCCAGCAACAGCAAACAAAAAGAGTGGGAAAATTTCAGTCTGCTGACTCTTCTCTTGTAGTGAATTTTTCTCTTCATTTGAGCCCGGAACAGCGGATGCTTGAGCGACAAAATTGTCCTGATCAGCAATTAATAAGACTGCAACTAGTGCAAGTACGACTACGGTGGCTTGTAAAAATATTCCGGCCCTATCAATTGTTACTGAATTTACCGCTGCAGTAGTGGAGGATAAATTTCTAATTCGCCATAATTGTTGTAGCGCTAGTAGGAGCGTTCCAATACTTATTGTTATCTGAACTGCAGCACGATGAGCCCTACCTAAAAATGCTTCAACTAAAACTCCGATTAATGCGCCACCTAGAACTATCAACATTGGAGCAATAAGTGAATAAATAAGTGATGGTGCGGTTAACATTATTTACCCATCTTTGCTACTGGATCAGTAAACCCTGCATTTACAACAACTTTTTCTGCAGTCGGATTAATAATATCTAGCACTGGTTTTGGATAAAAACCCATCACAACAATTATTAAAATTACTGGAGCTATAGCGATCTTTTCTCGCAAACTTAAATCCTTTAGATTTTCATTACCGCTAGTTATTGGACCATGTAGTGTCTTTTGGATCGGTATCAATATATAAAGTGCGGCTAGGATAATTCCTAAAGTTCCGATTACTGCTGCGACTGGATAGCGGGTATAGGTACCAACTAATACTAAGAATTCACTAACAAAACTAGATAAGCCAGGAAGTGCTAAACCTGACATTCCGGCTATAAAGAAAGTCCATGCCATCACTGGAGTCACTCTTTGTAATCCACCAAAATCAGCAATGGTTGAGGAGCCTCTGCGCATCATCATCCAGCCGGCAACTAAAAATAGTGCGGCAGTAGAAAATCCATGGTTAACCATGTATAAATTAGCACCAGACATACCCTGTGTCGTCATGGCAAAAATTCCCATTGTTATAAATCCAAAGTGAGATATAGATGTGAAAGCAATCAAACCTTTAATATCTTTTTGACCAATTGCCATAAATGCGCCATAAATTATTGATACTACCGCTAGCGTAATAATTAGTGGTGTAAAGGTTTTACTTGCATCTGGAAATAATGCAATACAAAAACGGATCATTCCGTATGTTCCAACTTTGTCTAAAACTCCAAGTAGTAAGACTGATGTTCCAGGTGTGGCAGCCTTTGCCGCATCTGGCAACCAGGTATGAAACGGCCAAAGTGGCGCCTTAATTGCAAATGCAATAAAAAAGCCCAGGAACAATAGATTTTGAGTATTAGTATCAATTTCAAGTGTTGCAAGTTGTGTTAAATCAAAAGTAGCACCGATCTGATTACCGGCAATAACATAAAGCCCAATAACTGAGGCGAGCATTAATAAGCCACCAAATAAGCTATACAAAAGGAATTTAACGGCAGCAGCTGATTTATTGCCAGTCCCATATCCACCGATTAGGAAGTAAATTGGAATCAACATTGCTTCAAAGAAAACATAGAACAAAAACAAATCAGTAGCAGCAAATACGCCAATCATTAAAGTTTCTAAAACTAAGATCAGAAGATAAAAACTCTTTGAGCTCCACCTACCAAGATCAGATTCATGCCAGGTCGCTAAAATCACTATTGGCACCAAGATTGTAGATAATAAAATAAGCACCAATGAAATTCCATCAATACCTACCGCAAAATTAATATTGAAAGCTTCTATCCAAGTATTACTTTGGACATATTGCATTCCAGTAACACTCTTATCAAATCCTGTTGCTAAAAATAGAGAAGCTATCGCCACTAATAATGTAGCAACAAACGTAGCCCGCTTAATTAACTCTGCGTTCTTACTTGGAATAAACGCAACTAGCAATGCGCTTATAAGTGGGAGTACGCCAACTATTGTTAATAGGTTCATGCGGTCACCACCCAGATAGCAGCAATAAGTGCTAGGGCGCCAATAATCATGAGCAGTGCGTAACTTCTAACATAACCATTTTGAAGTGACCTTAGACGGCTTCCAGCGGTTAGAGAAACACTTCCAACTGCTCGAACCATGCCATCTATTACTAAATAATCAATATTTAAAATGTTCTGCACAAGTGATTGGCCTGGCCGCATGAATACTAACTCATTCAAATCATCTTGAAATAAGTCACGTCTAGCAGCTTTGGTAAGTACAGAAACTTTTTCTGGAGCTTGCGCTAATTGATCACCACGGTATTTAGATACTGCAATAAATATTCCTATCGCTACAACTGCTAAAGTCATTATTGAAACAACTATTGGTGGTAAAAATTCTTCGTGATGCTCTTTAAGTGGATTAACGACTGGTTCTAACCAATGAACTAAACCCGCGCCCCTAGATAAAATATATCCAGAAGCAATAGAACCAATTGAAAGCAAACCGATTGGAATCAGCATTAATGCTGGACTCTCATGTGGTTCATCTTTATGACCCCATCTTTCATTTCCAAAGAAGGTCAAGATCACAACTCTGGTCATATAGAAAGCAGTGATCATTGCACCAAGTAATGTTGCAAGAC
>CANLHE010000011.1 GCA_947490605.1 Actinomycetota bacterium | reverse complement strand
ATGAGGTAGTTCCCATTGTAGAAAGGTTATAAACCAAATTATTTTCTTCACAAATTTTTGCCACCATTACTTCACCTTCGTAATGCATCATTCGGGTATATCCAGTTGGAGCAAAAATAATTGGTAACGCACTTTTTTGTCCGGCGATATTGGTTGAAAGATCTATTTTAGATACATCTCGTAACACTCTAGCTTTGAATTCAACTCGCGAGTAAATAGCTTGGCTTCTTGCATAGGCAAGCTCATCATTTGCTCCACCATCTACATAATCAAATACTGCTTTGGGCACTCTTTTCTTTGCAAGTAATCGCATTTCAGCAAGGTTCACAACACTCTTTAATTTTCTATCAGGCAGTGGAAATTTAGGCAGTGACCAACCAAGTAGTGGCTTAATATTCTTCCAACGCGGTAACTGTCTTTTCACTTCTTAAACCTTCAATCTATAAAATTGCCTTGCAGTTCCAGACCAAAAGGACTCTTGCTCTATCTTTGTGAACTCCTTGGTTAATTCTTCCATTAAATTGATAGTTTGGCTGTATGTGGCAGCGAGTAAGCAAACTGGCCAATCTGAGCCAAACATCATCCTAGATGGGGTGAAAGAGTTAAGAATGTGGTCAAAATAGGGGCGGAAAGTTTGGTTACTCCAATTGCTCCAATTTGCTTCAGTGAATAAGCCAGATACTTTTACCGATACATTTTCATGAGAGGCAATCTGACTAATCTGATCGGCCCACGGCTGGATTTCATTTTTAGCCATATACGGTTTTGAAATATGATCTAAGACAAAAGTATTGTTTGGAGAACGTTTTACCATCTCAACAGCTGCGGCAAGTTGAGGAGGGCGAGTCAAAATATCAAATGTAAGACCATACTCTGCAACTCTATGAATATTTTTTATTACATCTTTCCGTAATAACCAGTTTGGATCGCTTTTATCTTGTGCCATGTCTCTGATCGAGACTAGGTTTTTGCCACCTGAGTGGCTGAGATATTTTTCAAGTTGCGGTCTTATGTCGTCACTTTCTAAATCTAACCAACCAACTACTGCGCATACTTTTGGGTGAGAAATTGATAACTCCAACAACTCTGGTGTTTCATCTACTAGTGGCACTGTTTGCACTATTACGGTGTAATTAACATCTGCTTTTTCTAACTCTGGTTCAAGTTCATTCATTAAAATTGTGCGAGAAATTGGCTTTAGTTCATCACCTTGCATCCAAGTCTGCGGGCGGACATTTAAATCCCAAATATGATGGTGTGAATCAATGCGCATGATTAGAGGATTCTACTCCGTACGCCAGCAATTAAATCTTCGCATTCTTGCCATATTTTACTCGCCTTATCGACTCCGCCAGATTCACTCCACTGCAACCTCTTTATTACTGCGGATTTCATTTCGGTAAATTCAGCTCGATTGATAACTGCTCCATCTAGCTTTGCACCAGATGATTTAATCGGCTTATTGAAAAATATATCTGGTAAATCATCTGTTTTAGGATTAACACCTAATCGGTGATTCATATCCCGCTGGATTAATAATCTGGCCATACCTAGTTTAAACAACTCATCCATGTTTATCTCTGCACCAGTTATAGCTTTAACTAGTGCCAAAATATCTGAACTCTGCAACTCTCTAGTAGGCGGTGCTGCGTAGATACAAATACCGAGCGCATCTAGTGCAGACCAAAGTAGCCAGAGATCAATTATGCTTTTTTCTCGCCGTCTATCTAGAGTTCCTAGTGGCAGTCCACCTTTAGGTATTCCATACTCCATTCCAAACTCCACATGTCTGCTCCAAACCCAGTCAGGGTCAAAATCAATATCATGTTCAATTACGTCATATCTTGGCCCGGATGGATTAAGCGCCATCGCTAAGAACAAACCTTGATTACCTCGCCCGTCCCATGGTGGAATTGCCATTCCTTTGATCTGATTAAAACCACTTTTGAGCTTCTTAGCGGCAACTTTATTTACCATCTTCGCTATAGATCTTTTCGATTTAATCTTCTCTTGAATTAGAAGTGCTGCCATATAAATATGCTCAACTCCAACCTCATGGCAGTATGAGTTAAATTCAATTAATTTTTCAACATCATCCTCACCATATTGAGAAAGCAGGGCAGTAATACTGAGTTGATGCTGACGGCCACCATCAAGTGGTCCATCTTTAACAAGGTAAGACTTAAGACATTGCTGTGGGCAACCCGGGCAACTGTTTGCGCCATCATCTTTTAAATATGGCAAAAAAGATTTTGGCTCAAAATTATCTACCACTTTAGGCAGGTCTCTACCAAAGTTCTTGCCAGCCATGTAACCAGTCAATGATTTGTTTGCCCAAATACCAAAACCTGGAGCATCATGCTCTGATTTAGTGAGCGGATTACTCTCAAGGCCTGCGAAGTATTTGTCGGTTACTTTTTTAACGCCAGGATTTACCGTCCGTTGCGCTACACCTGCAATAGTTAAATACTTAATATTCATGCGCCCAAATACGGCGCCAATTCCTCCCTGGGATGTGGCGAAGCCGTAGTCGCTAACAACTGAGGCACCAAGTGATTGTTTTTCACCAAACTCACTTATTGCTAACGAGGTTAAGGTGTTCTCATTTTTAATCTTTTTTATAGTTTTCCATACCGAATATCCCTTTAGCTTTTTAGCCTTTGGAAAATTAAATTCTAAAAATCCCCGGTCTGTGAGCTCAATCCCGGTTAATGACTTTGCTTTATTAGTTAACGCAATTGCGTCTACACCAATTGAATCAAGTGCGTTCGCTAGCCGTCCTTGAATTTTTGACTCAATTAAACCTCCAGATTGTGGCGAGATAGCAGAGATAATTGCATCTGAAAGTCCTACCCCATTTTTACCGCCCAAAACTCCTTTTGAAATTACAACAAAATTTTCACCAGATATTTGTCCAGTAAGGGCAGCTAATAATGGCGTAGCGATAGGCATAAGTGGGTTACCCAAATTGATCTCAATCTCATTATGTGAAAAATCGCTGAGGTCAATAAATACTACTTTTGCCATTTCACTCCTTAAATATTTTCAAAATCATATAGGCTTTGCTCATTAATTAGAAGGGTCAGTGATGGCAAAAATAACTGGTTTCAAAACCTTAGATATTCGTTTTCCAACCTCAACTGAGAAGCATGGCTCTGACGCCATGAATCCTGATCCAGATTACTCTGCCGCATATTTAATTTTAGAAACAGATAATCCAAAACTTTCTGGCCATAGTCTTGTTTTTACAATTGGTCGCGGAAATGATTTGCAATGTAACTCAATTGCTCAGTTAGCCGAGACTGTAGTGGGCGAAGAGCTTTCAACATTAGAAAAACGAATTGGTCAGATTGGTAAAGATTTAGTTAGAGATTCGCAAATTCGCTGGCTAGGTCCGGAAAAAGGTATTCCGCATATGGCTGCCGGTGGCGTAGTAAATGCATTATGGGATTTAATCTGCAAAATTAATGGGAAACCGTTGTGGAAGCAGTTGGCAGATATGTCACCTGAAGCATTGGTGGATCTAATTGACTTTCGCCATATTTCAGATGCAATTACACCTGCTGAGGCACTTTCAATTTTGCAAAAAGCTCAAAGCGCAAGAGCAGCAAATGAAAAGGTTTTACTAGAAAAGGGTTTGCCTGCCTATACAACTACACCAGGTTGGCTTGGCTATAGCGATGAAACAATGATTCGTTTAGCTAAAGAGGCAGTAGCAGAAGGCTTCACATTAATAAAAATGAAGGTAGGAAGATCTCTTGAAAACGATATTCACAGACTAGAGCTGGTTCGTAAAACTATTGGTAATGATATTCGTATGGCATGTGATGCAAATCAGGTATGGGATGTAAATGAAGCAATTACCTGGATTAAGGCGATTAGCCATGTAAATCTATTCTGGGTTGAAGAGCCAACTTCACCTGATGACATCTTGGGTCATGCCACAATTGCTAAAGCGATTGCACCGACCAAGGTTGCAACCGGTGAGCATGTTCACAATCGAATTATGTTTAAGCAGATGCTGCAAGCTGGCTCTATGTCATTCCTGCAATTAGATGCGACTAGAACTGCTGGCGTGAATGAGAATGTTGCAATTATTGTTATGGCAGCAAAATTTGGTGTTCCAGTTTGCCCACATGCCGGTGGAGTTGGACTATGTGAAATGGTCGCTCATCTGGCAATGTTTGATTCAGTTGCAGTTACTGGCCATCACGATAAGCGAGTTGTTGAGTTTGTCGACCACCTACATGAGCATTTTGTTATTCCAACTCAGATTAAAAATGCTTGCTATGTGGCCCCACATACGCCAGGTGCTGGTGCTGAGATTAAAGCTCAATCACTAGTGGATTATGACTACGCAACTGGTTCTGTTTGGAAATCTAGGAAATAAAGATATTAAAAAAGGGGCCTAGCAAAAGCTAGGCCCCTTTTGATCATTTAATGATCAGAGATTGCTATTAGTCGTATAGAACTGCAGCAATGTCTGCTTCATCAATGTTGGTCTTGTCGTACCACTTGAAACCAGTGTCAATCAACTTAGGCAATGTCTCGCCTGCGATTGCTTTCACAGCAGCTTCAATACACTTGGTACCAATTCCGATTGGATCTTGAGTAATTGCACCAGCCATGGATCCATCACGGATCGCATCTCTTTGTGCCTTACCTGAGTCATAACCAATGATCATGATCTTTCCAATCTTCTTGGACTCCTTAACACCATTTAGAACACCAATTGCTGAACCCTCATTAGCTCCAAAGAAGCCTTTGATATCTGGGTTAGAAGCAATGATTGCCTTAGTGATGTCAGTTGACTTAAGTTGATCTCCGCCGCCGTATTGGGTAGAAACGATCTTAATGTCTGGGTACTTGCTCTTGATTTGATCAGTGAATCCCTTTACGCGGTCAATACCGGTACGAGATGTCTGATCGTGAGCAACGATTGCAACTTTACCCTTGTTACCAATTAGCTCAGCCATCTTGTCTGCAGCAAGTGCAGCAGATGCAACTGAATCAGTAGCAGCAGTAGTTACAGGAATATCGCTATCTACACCTGAGTCAAAGCCAATAACTGGAATATTCGCAGCCTTAGCCTCTTCTAGTAGTGAGTTAGCAGCCTTTGAGTCTAGAGCTGCAAAGCAGATAGCAGCTGGCTTCTTGGCAAGTGCTGCCTGAAGTTGCTCAAGTTGCTTATCTACTTGTGACTCATTCTCTGGGCCTTCATATGTCATTGTTACGTTGTTAGCTTCCGCAGCATTTGTGGCACCCAGTTGAACTGCTTGCCAGAATTGATGCTGGAAACCCTTAGAGATGATCGCTACATATGGCTTGTCGCCAGATGCACTATCACCACTTGAAGAACAACCAGTCAAAACTAGAGCCATTGCTGATGCAATGATCCCTACTTTATGAATTGCTTTCACGGTGTTTCCTTTCCTTACCTAGTTGATTCGAATTTACGTACTACTCGAATCTATTTTTCTCCGGATGTTTGTCGGGCAGAGGACACAGCCTCACGCTTACGACGAACGATATCGAGGTAAACAGCTAGAACCACGATGGTTCCCGTTACCACTGTTTGCCACTCTTGCGGTACTGAAAGTACGCGCAAACCATTTGTTAAAGTTGAAATTACAAGTGCACCAATTACGGTTCCGATGATCTTTCCTTCACCTCCGCGTAGTGATGTACCACCGATAACTACAGCAGCAATCGCTTCTAATTCATAACCCATTCCTAGTGAAGGTTGGGCAGAGTTAAGGCGTGCTGAAATCAATACACCAGCTAGACCTGCGGTTGCACCACCAAATACATAAACCCAGATCTTCCATTTATCAACATTCACACCAGAAAGTCGGGCTGCCTCTTCATTTGAACCAAGCGCAAAGGTATAGCGACCAAATGTAGTTTTAGTCAGAAGTAGATGGGCTAGGAATGAAACAAAGAAGAAGATCAAAACAATATTTGGGATTTCTAATACCGGGATAATTGATCCCATTGCAATTTCATTAAACCTTGGTGTGTCATTAAAGTAAATTGGCTTAAGGCCAGATGCAACCAAAGCTAAACCTTTTGCGATGTAAAGAGTGCCAAGGGTTGCGATAAATGGCGGAATTTTTAGCCTTGCAATAAGCCAACCATTTAAAGCACCGCCAGCTGTACCGGTAAGAATTCCAACAATAATCCCTAGCCAGATTGGCAGCTCCCAGTTGGTAATAATTATTCCAGTTGCAACTGCCGATACCGTCATCATTGTTCCAACAGATAGATCAATTCCACCAGTAATAATTACAAATGTTGCACCCAGCGCCAGAACACCATTTACAGTAGTCGCCAGCAGGATACCATTGACGTTTGCAATTGTTAGGAAGTTCTCAGAGGCGATCGAGAAGAAAATAATCATGATAACCAACGAGCCAAAAGCTAATACTCGCTGAATCGCATCTGACCTAATCTTGGTAAGAGCAGATAATTTAACTCGTGCCACTATTTT
Organism: Actinomycetota bacterium; assembly: GCA_947490605.1. Next base: position 5,590 of record CANLHE010000011.1, on the reverse strand, counting down.
CCCCTAACTAATCTCTCATCGTGGCTAGTGCCATGATGCTCTCTTGATTTGCCTCTTTATTTATCAATTCACCAGTAATTCTGCCTTCACACATAACAACAATTCGATGGCTCATTCTCAAAATCTCAGGTAATTCGGAGGAGATCATTACGATCGACTTGCCTTGATCAATCAGATCATTCATTAGCTTATAAATCTCACTCTTTGCCCCAACATCTATGCCTCTAGTTGGCTCATCAAAAATAATTATTTCAGAGTCAGCGGTTAACCACTTACCAATAGCTACTTTTTGTTGGTTGCCACCAGAAAGATTACTTACTCGCTGTTTTGTTGAAGGAGTTCTAATTGAAAGATCTTTAACTTGTTTTTGGGCTGCTAATTGAATTTTTCGATCATTTGTTAAACCAAAGCGAGCAAAGCGCTTAAAAACTCCAAGCACTGTATTGGCTTCAATATCTAATGAAAGAGCTAACGCTAGTAATTTTCTATCCTCTGATAAGTATCCAAGACCGTACTTAACTGCATCTTGTGGTTTGTTTATTTGAACTTTTTTTCCATTCACTAAAATCTCACCGCTTATTAATTTGTCTGCACCAAAAATAGTTCGCAATACCTCAGTTCGCCCTGCTCCAACTAGGCCAGCAAATCCTAAAATTTCACCCTTATGAAGCTTAAATGAAACATTTCGCACAAATCGGCCATTATTTAAATTCTTTGCTTCAAGCACTACTGGCTGATTCTCACCACTTGGTATGTGAGGTGCTTCCTGGAAAATTGTTCGACCAACCATCAGCGAGATAATTTTATCTACGGTGGCATCTTTGGTACTCAAAGTATCGACATACTTACCGTCACGCATTACCGTGATTCGATCGGAAATTTGTTTCAACTCTTCAAGGCGGTGTGAGATATGAACAATTCCAACACCTTTATCTCTTAGGCCTTTAATAATTCTAAATAATTCATCGATTTCATTGTTGGTAAGGGCTGCAGTTGGCTCATCCATAATCAGTACCTTTGAATTAAATGAGAGCGCCTTAACAATTTCAACCATTTGTTGTTGCGCTACCGATAATCCTTCAACTTTTCGATTTGGATCAAGATCTAGGTGTAGCTGAGCAAACAACTTCTCTGCCTCTTTAACTAGTCCACCATCATTTAGAATAAATTTGAATTTTCTTGGCTCTCTACCGATGAATATATTTTGAGCAATTGTTAAATCAGGCATTAAATTCAACTCTTGATGGATAATGCTGATACCTAGGTCCTGGGCGCTTCTTGGCCCGTCCAAGTGGATTTCCTTGCCTTCTAATAAAATTTTTCCAGAATCTTCAGTTGCAATGCCAGATAAAACTTTCATTAACGTGGATTTTCCAGCACCATTTTCGCCAACTAGTGCGTGTACTTCACCAGCCTTTAATTCAAAGCTAGCATTATCAAGGGCTAACACACCTGGATAGCGCTTGGAGATACCCTCCATGCTTATCAATTGTTGAGCCAAGGCCACCTCATTCAAGCACTCCAAGCCGGAGTAAGTACCCTATCCTCACCTCATTATTGGCTACTTACAAGAATTTAAGGTTACTAAGCGATAACTTTTTCGTAATTGCAACTACTGGTTTATCCACAGCGGCAGTGGTTTGATTACCGCATGAAAGCAGTCTCGATTCTCTCTGCTGGCAAAATCGATTTGATCGATATACCTGATCCAACTCCAAGCAACTCTGAAGTTGTTGTTGAGGTAGCCGCAGTCGGTATTTGTGGAACTGATCTACATATATTTGAAGGTGAGTTCGCACCAAAACTACCGATCGTACCCGGCCATGAAATGAGCGGCACCGTTGTTGCAATTGGCAAAGATGTTACGGAAATTAAAGTTGGGGACGCAGTAGCGGTAGATCCATCACTTCATTGTGGTGAGTGTTTTTATTGCAGGAGAGCTCGGGGAAATCTTTGTGAAAACTGGAATGCACTAGGCGTTACATTTCCAGGTGCTGCTGCGCAATTCTTACTTACACCCAAGAGAAATATTCATAAATTACCAAAAGGTATTGATTTAAAATCTGCAGTATTAATCGAACCACTATCTTGTGCGGTAAGAGGCTTTGATCAATTACCAAGAAATCCTGGTTCACATTATTTAATCTACGGATCAGGAACTATGGGTTTAATGATGGCAGAGATGGCCAGAGTAAATGGCGCAGCAAGTGTTTCAATTGTGGATTTGAATCCAGATAAGTTAGCAACCGCAAAAATTTTAGGGTTTACTAATTTATCAAAATCAGCTGATGAGTTTGATCAACCCAGGGGATTTGATGTGGTTATAGATTGCACTGGGGCAACAGCTGCAATTAAAGATGGCTTAAAACATGTGATGCCAGGCGGAATATTTTTACAATTTGGTGTGGCAAATGAGGGCGCAAAGGTTGAGATTGAACCGTTTTGGATCTATAACAAAGAAATAACCATTGTTGGCTCAATGGCGGTGCTGCACTCTTTTGACCGAGCAGTTGAGTTATTTGCTAACGGGGTTTTAAACGCTGATGTAATGATCTCTGATCGCTATCCACTTGATAAGTATGCAGATGCATTAGCGGCATTTAAATCGGGCAAAGGGCGCAAAACTATTGTGCTGCCAAACGGGTAGTTATGAAGGCAGTTCTTCTCTCAGCTATTGATCAGATTGCTGTTAAACAACAACCGATGCCGGAAGTTTTACCTGGTAAATCTGTTGTAAAAGTTCTTGCCTGTGGAATTTGTGGAACCGATCGACATATTTATAAAGGTGAGTATCCATCTGCAAAACCGGTGATCTTAGGACATGAGTTTGGTGGGGTAGTTGAAGAGGTTGCAGCAGGTTCTAAGTTTTCAAAGGGCGATTTAGTTTCGGTAGATCCAAATATTGTTTGTGGGCAATGCACTGATTGCAAAGCTGGCCGGACTGCATTTTGTCCAACACTTACCGCACTTGGTGTAAATATTGATGGCGGTCTGGCTGAGTATGTACTGGTGCCAGATACTCAAATATATAAAGTTAGCAATAATTTAAACCCACTACATTTAGCATTTATCGAACCAACCGCTTGTTGCATTCGGGGTATGGATATTGCTGATTTAAAGGGTGGTGAAAAGGTTGCAGTTTTAGGTGGTGGAGTTATGGGTCAGATTGTGGTCCAACTTGCCAAATTAGCCAGTGCATCGCAAATAACGATGGTTACCAGACAAAAAACTCGTCGCGATCTTGCAGTTACCTTAGGTGCAACAGATTCAGTTGATCCGGCTGATAAAGATTATGCCCAGAAGATGGATAAGTATGATGTGGTTTTTGAGTGTGCTGGTGCGGTAGAGACATTTAATACTGCGCAAATAATTGCTCGTAGGGGAGGATCAATTATTGTTTTAGGCCTTACTCCGGAAAAGACTTTTGTAGATTTCAATCCATTTCAGTTGGTAATTAAAGAGCTACGAATTGTTGGCTCATTTTTAAATCCACTAACGCAACGAAGAGCAGCTGACTTAATTGATGCTGGCAAACTTAAGTTAGATCCACTTATCTCAAAGGTTTTATCACTTGATGAGGTTCCAGCGATCTTAAATCAGCCACCTGCAGATGGTGATATTAAATATATTGTTAAGCCTTAATTAAGTATTGGCATCTTTAAACTTAAGAATTGCAATTCTAACGTTAAGCAGTCTCAGCTAGGGTGTTATCACATGTTTGTGGTGGGTTTTTGACCAAGTCTCCGATTTGAGAATAAAGCTCTGTTACTTGAGTCTGATCATTATTATTAATCGCCTCTGGAAACTTAACTAAAATTGCTGAGGCTTTAAAGCTCCAAGCAGCAACTTTGGCATCCTGACTCTCTTTAGCTAACTTAAATAAACCTGCCGCTGCATACTTGGTATTTTTAATTATCAATTCTCGTATTTTTGTTGGATCAGTAATCTCATTTGAAATTGTTACTGAAGCTATTTCAGCAATAATTGTTGCACAATCCTTTGACCGAGGCGGATTCCATGAATCACCTATCTGGCTTCGCTGATCAACATCCAAAGATTGAAAATCTTGCTTGGAATCTAGCTTTGATGACTGGGTTTTGGATTCAACAGCCCAGAAAACAAGGATGCCAGCTAAAGTTAGAATAATTGGAAGTATAATTTTTAATTTTGATTTCATGCTTTTAAAACTATTTTGTAATTGAATTTGGTTCAAGTTGAGCACAGGCTTCTAATGCACTAGCTCGAGCTGATTCAAAATTTGAAGCTGTTTCATCCAATAATTTGCTAGTTTCATCCTCCAGGCAACTTTTGTATTTAGCTTCTTCAGGTGAAATACCAGGATCTGATTTTGTGCAAGCAGTAGTTAGGGGTAAGACAAGGAGCGCTAAATAAATAATTACTTTTAAATTCATGAGAAAATTGTACAACTTCAATCTATTTTTGCCGATTTTATTGAGATTTTTACTTGGCCATGGCTAAACCGAAATGATTTTTATTCACAGATAAGGCTTATGCAGTATTAGAGGCCTAGAGCTAGCTGCTCAATCTCAGCCGCTCCAATTCCACAGCAACCACCAATAAATTCAGCGCCGCAATCTTGCCACTGCTTAATTAATTTAGCGTCAAACCCAGACCCTCTGCTGCCAATCCACTCTTTTTTATTGGCATCCCAAACCCGGCCAGAGTTTGGATAAACCACATATGGTTTTTTACTTTTGGCGGAGCGCAATAAATCAGTAATTAATTCAGGGGCAGTGCAGTTAATACCCACAGCTATTGCACCCTGTGCAATCGCAACCGCCTGCGCAAAAGATTGCCCAGCATTGGTTTGGTTCCCTGCTTTGCAAGAGTATGAAACCCAAAATGGAATGGGGCAATCACTTAGTAGTTCAAGTAATACCTCAACCTCAAATGTATCTGGCATGGTTTCAAGTGCTAATAAATCAGGTGAGGTAGCAATTAAAACTTCAAGGCGTCTGGCGTGAAAATCTTTTAACACTGATTTACTAACACCGTAATTACCTTTGTACTCAGAGCCATCTGCTAAGGCTGCGCCATATGGACCAACTGAGGCGGCCACCTTCACATCTTTACCAGATCTATTTACCGCATCCTTTGCTAACTGAGTTGAAGCACGCAGTGCCTCATCAGTTTCGTTTTCGCTCCAACCGCGGTTAGCGCAACCTAAGTAGGAGAGTTGGTAGGAGGAGGTAATTATTACTTGCGAGCCGGCATTAATAAAATCTAAATGCGCTTTAGTTATTTCACTAGGTGCGGTTCTAATTAACTCACCAGTCCAAAGGGCGGTGGTTAATTTGTTGCCATTATTTTCTAAGGCGGTTGAGAGGCCGCCATCCATTTTTGTAACCAATTAACTACTTAAGCTCTACTGGATTTAAAAATCTTAACTCAGTTGGTTTTCTAAAGTACTTTTGATCAATGCTATTAATATGCTTAACATGGCTAGTTAACATGTGATCATCCCAGTGGGCTTTACTGCTCCACTTTTCCATCATTACCCAATGATCTTCACCCTCACCTGCCACCAAGTCATACATCTCACAACCAGGCTCTTTATAGGCTTCAATAA